>NZ_DASQNA010000010.1 GCF_035645195.1 Paenibacillus sp.
GCCTTGGTTCATCATTGCATTCAAACCTGTAGGTGCTGGGATTCTCTTTCCCATGACTTCAACATAATCAACCGCAATAGTCGCCTTCATAGCCGCGGGGTTCTTTATACCTGTCCTCACTATTTTGATTGTATGCACGCCGTCGGAAAGATCCGTTTTCCCAAAAACTACCTGATTATTTCTGCTTACACTACTGTAAAGATCGACGCTCCCTGCCTTCGTTCCGTCAATGTACACATCCATTATCCCGTGATTCGGATGCAGTACAGAACCTATTTTCACGGCAGTCCCTCGGAAGGTGAACGTCATGCTGGCATTTTCAGATTCGGTATAGCGCACATTTCCTCCCGAATGTCCTGCATTGCTGTGATTCAGCCATCGCCCCTCGTAAACGAATCCGGTATAGTTCTCCTCATACCGCCCAACTCCCGGAACCGCAGCAACAGTCACCGTCGCCTCATTCGACGCACTCGACTCCACACCCTTGCCGTCGACCGCCTTCACCACGTAGTAGTACGTCTTCCCGCTCGCCACCGTGGTATCCTCGTAAGTCGTTGCCGTCAGCGGCGCTGCGTTCAACTTGCTGTAGCCGCCGCCATACGTTTCGCTACGGTATACGTTGTAGGTGACACTCGGCGTAGCGCTGGCCGTCCACGACAGGGTTACCTTCGCGCTACTCGCCACGGCCGTGAGGTTCGTCGGCGCCTGCGGAGCCGTAGCTTCCATCTGCTTCACCACCACAACGAACGTCTTCGTCGCCGAGGCGGCGCCTTTCTGAATCGTAGCGGTCAAGGTCACTTGCTTGTCGCCGCTGCCGGCCGCAGGACGCGTGACTTGGCCGTTAGTCGCGACCGTAGTCGGCGCGCTCGATGCCCAGCTGATCGTCGAGCCTTTCGCTCCGGTCACCGCCAGCGTCAGGTTCTGCGTAACGCTCTCGGCCGTATCTCCAACAGCATATCCGATCTCCAGCGCCTGGCGATCAGCTTCCACGTCTCCGGCGTCATCGGCTAGGAACCCGTGGCTCGTAAGGTTCGTCATGCCCGGCTTTTGCAGGTACGTCTGCAGGTCGCCGCGAATCCAGACCTTCTTGCCCCGGTTCTCCGGGTAGTCGATCAAGTTCAGCGCCGCGCGAGACACGCCGGAAGACAGGTGTACGACCAGTATGTGGCTCTCGCGCGTTTCGAGCGGATCGTCCGCGAGCAAAATCGTCGTCGGCGACGAGAATGGCGCGGTGAAGTCGTACGGTGTCGCGGCGCTCGACGAAGCCGTCGTGCCGACGATGTAGCCCTCCACCAACTGCTTCGCTCCGCTGTTGTTCGCGATCGCCTCCGCGACCGTCCGTGCCGTCTGCACGGCAGGAGTGACCGCGATCGGCTGCGATTTCTCCGACTCTACGCCCTCCGTATTGACGGCCGTGACGGAGAAGGAATATTCCGTTCCGTTGACCAATCCTTCCGCGACGTATACGGACTCCGTCAGGAGGCCCGACTGGCGCACCCAATCGTTCCCAGACAATCGGTAAACGTGGTACCCCGCGATGTCCGACTCGCTGTTCGGCGTCCACGAGAGGTATGCCTTCTGGTCTCCCGGATCGCCGACCAAACCTGCCGGCTTCTCAGGCTGATCGACGACGACGATCGAAACAGTAGCCGAGTGTTGATTGCCTTTCGGATCGTAAACCGTCAGCTTGACGGTGAACGCGCCTGCCGTTTGGAACGCGTGGACCGGTTCCGCGACGATGCTGGTCGCGCCGTCCCCGAAATCCCACTCGTAACGTTCGATCCGAATATTGTCCGTAGATTTCAAGCCGCTGAACTGAATGGATCTGCCCAAATACGTAGGCCCTTCATATTCGATTTTCGCGACCGGCGGCTTGCTGTCTTCGTCCGTAGGCACGACGTTGACGACATTGCTTCGCGAAGCATTCCCATACGTATCCACCGCTTCGACGACATAGTAGTAACGAACGCCCGGTTCGACGTTGGTATCCGCGAACGAAGTGCCGCTTGTCGTACGCTTCAACGCGAAGTCCGAATCTGGCGTCAAGCTGCGGTAGACGCGATATTCTTTGAAATCCGGCTCGTTGTTAACGGTCCAGGTCAGCATTGCCTGCCAGCCGCCAGCTTGCGCGCTCAGTACCGGCGCCGCCGGCGCGTACATATTCAAGGTGTAGCGCGCTTCGACCCACGAGCCGGCTACTCCCGTCGCATCGGTCGCGCGAACGCGAACATCATAAACGCCTTCCGTGAGCGAAGAGGTATTCCAGGTAATCTCCGCTAAGGCCGTCCGTCCCGTAACGGTCTGCGTCTGCAGCGGAGTCCAGGCCGTACCGCCTTGCTTGCGATATTCGAACGCAATGTCGCGCAGACGGTAATTATCGCTCGCGCTTGCTTTCAGCTTCGGATTCGCTCCCAATACGGAGCCGTTCGCCGGAGTCAAACTTGTGATTGCCGGCGGATCGTTATCTTGAACGAGCTGCGCCTGCACCGGTGCGGTAGCGGCGCCTTCCAACCCGGCCCGATCGACGGCACTGATTTTGTAATAATACGTCTTGCCGGTGTCGACCGATTCGTCATCGTAACGTTGACCCGTCTGCGACGCTTTGATCAGAGTGTACGTCCCATCGGCCGATTCGGAACGATACACGTTCATCCCGGCGATGTCCGTGTCGCTCGGCGCATCCCATACGAGGACGACGCTGTAGGCCGTCGCCGACGCTTGAAGCCCGGTCGGGACGGATGGCGGCGTGTGGTCGATGCGCAGTTCCACCGTTTTCGCGGCAGCGGTGCGATCGCTCACGTTCCCCGCGCCATCCCAAGCGAAGACTCGAACGTAATACGTGCCTTCCTCCAGCGCGGAGGTATCCCAAGTATAAGAGGCCGAGTTGCTGACGCCTTCCAGCGTCGCAATATCGATCCATGCGCTGCGATCCCGCGAATATTGGAACGTAAACCCGGCCGTTCCGATATTGTCGCGAGCTTTCGCCTGCAGCGCGATCTGCTGGTCGAAGCTTCCTTGCGCCGGCAGCAGTTCCGTAATGACCGGAGCTTCTCCGTCGGATACGGTAGTCACGGTCACCGGGTCGGAAGGCGTTCCGCGATTGCCGCGCACGTCGTACCCGACGACACGGAAGTCGTACGTCTTCAATCGCTCCAGCCCCGACACCGTCCGCTTCGGAGCGGCATCCGCGCTTCCGCTGATCGGCGTAAACTCCGCCTCGTTGCTGCCCCGCTTCTCGACGACATAATAGTCCAGATCCGCATCGGACACAGGGCTCCACTCGAGATACACCGTGGTTTCTCCGGGCACATACACCAGACCCGTGACCGTCTCCGGCCCTTGCCGATCCAGCGTGTACGTGCGCACCGGACCGCCCGTGCTCTGGTTGCCGTAGGAGTCGGTCGCGACGGCGCGAATCATCAGCTCGCCATGGTGCATGACGGATTCCAGCGTAAAGCTGACGCCGGTGCTGGCTCCGCTGGCCGCCTTCGTGCCGACGGTCGCCCACGTTTCCCCGCCGTTCACGGAATACTCGAGTTTAATGCTGGACACCGTCAAATTGTCGGTCGCCGTTACGCTAACGTTCGTCTTCGGCGACAGCATCGTGCCGTTCGCCGGCGCGATGTTCTGCACGACAGGAGGTTCCGTATCCATAACCGCGTATGCGGCCGCCACGTTCGACTCAGGCCCTTCTTGGTCGAATTTGTCCGTCGCCCGAAGCTTGTAATAATACGTCAATCCGGGTTGGATCGTATTGTCCGTGTACGTTAGCGCCGTGGAATTGATTTCTTTAATCATCGTAAACGGACCTGCGGCGCTGGTAGCTCGGTACAGTTTGTAAATCTTTAAATCAAGGTCCGCCGGCTTCTCCCACGTCAAGTTGACGACGCCCGAGCCGTAGCGGCCGATCAGGTTTTGCGGCGCCGCCGGCGCGTCGTGATCCAAAGCGTAAACGACGGTCCGCGATGCGCTGTTCCCCGCCGCGTCGCGAATCGTAATTCGAACGTTGTACGTTCCCGAAGGCAGATCCTTGTGGACCCATCCGATAGAGAAGCTGGGATCGCCGTACCCGACGCTCGGTCCGGATACCGTGCCGCTCATCGGAACCCACGTTTCCCCGTCGACGGAATATTCGAAGGTCGCCGTAGCCCCTACATATCCGGTGTTGTCTTTGAAATACGCCCGAACCGTTTCATTGCCGGTGCCGCCAATGGTCACTCCGGTTTGCGGCGTGACGCTCTCAATGATCGGAGGCGCAGCGTCCGGCAGATAGGCAGCCGAGATCTCGGGAGTCCAAGCGACATTGCCTACAAGGTCGACCGTCTTCAGCTTGAAGTAATACGTCGTGGTCGGATGCAAATTTTGAATACGATACTGCGAAACGTTCTGGGCCAGCATCACTTCCGTGTACGGCCCACCCGGATTCGTCCCGTAATGGATGCGGTACGGATGGTTGGCTTGATCCGGGTCGGAAATCTTATCCCAGGTTAACAGAATGCCGTTCTCTTCCGGCGTCGCTTTGAAGTTCGGAGCTACGCTGACGGACTTATCCAACTTGTAAGACCTTTGTGCGGTTGCGATATTATTCGCAGCGTCCCAAGCAGAGATCCGAACCAGGTAGGTTCCTTCCTGCAAACCTTCCAAATTCCATGCATAGTAATAACCGCTGTGCGACCAGCTGCCATTGGCGGCAAAGTGCCATTCCGTCCCGCCATCCGTCGAATATTCGGCCTTCGTCCCGGACACGCCTCTGTTGTCGGATAGCGATGTGTGCAGCTGTACGCTGCTGCCCCCGATCGTCGCACCGTCCGCAGGGGAATTCCATTGAATCGTCGGCGGCTGTTGGTCGTCGGCGACGCGCACAGCGGAAATAGCGCTCTCGGAGGTATTCCCGAGTTTATCCGTGAAGCGCAGTTTGTAGTAATACAACTGACCAATGGTTAAGCCGCTCGAATCCGTGAAAGACGTCGTTGCGGCGCTCGTGACCGATCCACTCGAATGATAAGAGCCATCCCGGCGAGTAGAGCGCAGGACCTCGACTTTACCGTAGTCGGCCGCCTGAATCGGCGCCCACTCTACCTTGACCATGCTGTCCACGGAGGTCAGCGACGTCATGATCGGCGTTTCGACGTCGACATCCAAAGTGAAGTCGAGCGTCGTCACGGTTGAATTCCCGTTCTTGTCCTTCACCGTAAAACGAATCAAATAAGGGCCCGACACGAAGTTCGTCTTATCCCAATACACCATCCAATACGGATTCGGCGACGCGCTGTGGGGTCCCGTAACACTGCCTGGCAGCGCATTCCAGTGCTCTCCGTTGTTTGTCGAATACGCCGCCGTCACCGAAGCGACGCCTAAACGAGAATTTTCTTGGACGGATAACCTGAACGACGGATTCGATCCTCCGACCACATTTCCGGTACCCGTGTACACTTGCGTGATGATCGGTGCAATGGTATCCGGAAGCGCCTCGCCTTCCAACACAGGCGTAAATTCACCCAGGACACCGACCTTGGAGACCGCCTGAACCTTATAGTAATATTTGGTGCCATGGAACACGGTCTTATCCACGAAGGTATCGGTCGCGGAACTGCCTATTTTCGCAAATCCCTCCGCCGGGTTCGTCGACCGATAAACATCGTACTCCTTGGTATGCGTATCGACGTTTTTCACCCAACTCAACTTAATTTCTTCAATTCTATTCTCGATGCGGAAATCCGCCGGCGTACCGACCTCGGCCTCGTACGCCGAATTGTCTACGACCCATACCCGGATCGGCAGGCCGTCTGTAACGTTACCTGCGCCGTCATACACGAGCACGCGGAATTTGTAAGGTCCGTCCGGCAGTCTGCCGACGCCTTCGATTTCCTCGAAGGTGTTCCAAGAGTACCTCTTATCGACGCTCGAAGAGGTCGTCGAGGTAGACTGCGTAAATTGGGATTTATCAAGGAGGGCGAACGTTCTCCATGTATTCCCATCGGTCAACGAAACTTGAAACTCAATCTTCTCGATGCCCGAAATCCCGGGGTCTGTCGCGGCGACGCGCAAACTGCTGCTATAACCCGAAACGACGGTATTATCGGCGGGCTCGAAGGCCGTAAGATTCGGCCCCTGTTGGTCTAGAACGACCCGTTGAACCATCGTCGTCGTCCCGCCGGCGTCGGTCGACGTGACGGTCAACGTCTGCGCCCCCGGCTGCAAGGACACCGTATGCCGGAAGCTGCCGTCGGCGGCCACGATCGCCCCGACGTTATTCACCTTCACTTGGGCGCCGGGCTCCGTCGTCCCCCTAAGCTCGTAGGAGGATTGGTTCACCTTCGCTTCCATCCCGCGCTCCAGCGTCAACGCCGGTCCGTCGGTATTCACAATGGAGACGGTCGCCGGCGGCCCTTGGTTATTCAAATGGTCGACCGCGCTCACCGTATACGTAAGCGGCTTCTTCGGAGCATTGGCATCCAGCACGCCGACTTCCGGCGGATACACGTACCATCCGTGGCTCGGAACGCCGTTGAGCGAATCCCCCACCCGGACGATATAATAATGTTTGATATCGGGCAAAGCATCCCACTTCAGCCGAACGCCGCCCCCTTCCTGCGTCGCCGTGAGATTTTCAGGAGCTTGAGGGGCGACTCGGTCCACGGTTACGGTTCGTTCCATCGACGTCGTCCGCCCCAACTGGTCCGTCACCGTCGCGCGGAATCGCAGTTGAACCTCCCCATAGCTATCAAGCTTGTGGTTGCCGGTAACCGAATAATAGTGATTGGCGACCGTCGGAGCGGTGCTCGAGGCGTTGATCGGAACCCAATCCGCCCCGTTCGTCGACACTTCGACCAATATGGAGGTAACCGGCACGTTATCGCGGGCCTTAACGTTGTATTTGATGGAAGCATCCGCCGTCTTCGTATTGTCGGCCGGTTCCATGACGTCGATCACCGGTCCATCCATCGGCGATTGCACTTGCAGCGTCGGTACGGCAAGCGATTTGTTGCCGACGGCGTCCACTGCGGTGATGCTATATTCATATTTCAATCCGGCGATCGCCGGGACGGTAATCGTGTTGTTCTGGAGGTCCGTCGTCACGTTCGTCCACGTATTCGAATCCCCTGGAGTTCTGCGTTGAATGACGACGTGATGAAAGTCCGCCGTCGGATTGACCCAAGTCAAGACATGCGTATCCGCTTGGCTTACATCCGCAGCGGCGTTCGTTACGCCATTCGGGCGAGTGCTGTCCTTAAAGAACGTCGTCTGCTCCGTCAGCGTATCTCCGCTCGCATCCGTCGCGATCGCCCGAATATAATGCGTACCGTCCGGAATATCGTTCATATCCACGCGAACGCTGCGATACCATTGACCACTGGTCGTCCTGGCGACAGCCGTAGGGACCAGTTCCGCAAATGGCGCCCAATTCGTGCCGTCCGTTGAATACTCGTAAGCGATCGATACGATATCTTCCTCCGCCAAAAACTGAACAAGGAGCTCGTAGTAATGCTGATTGCCGGCATGAACTACTTCGTTATTCTCCAAATCCCACGACACCAGCGTAATCGGCCCCGCCCGAAGACGTCCTGAGGCGTATGCCGGTTCGCCGATCATTTGATTGGACTTGTTATACGCTTCAAGCTTGTAATAATACGTGGTATACAGCTTCATCGTATTAAAACTGTCCGTGTGCGTTGTCAAATTGCCTTCTTTCACGAAGGACCAACTGCCCGTATTCGTTCCGATTTGGCGATAAATTTTCACCTTCGAATAATTCGGGTCGTTCGGATTCGTCCACGAAAGCACGAGTCCGTTGTTGGCTTCGTTGGCCTCCACCGTAAAATTAGCGATGCCCGCCGATTCGGCTTTCACCTGCGCGGGCGGGGTGAAACATTGCAGGCCGGTCAATATAACGGCGAGCAGCCAACTTATTACGCGCTTATACGGCCTAAAGCGCGTTCGAGCTTTTCTCATGTCATTTCCTCCGTTTACATGTTTTGCCTTTGATACGAATCGTATCTTACACTACATGATGAGACATTTCTGTGAATAGGAACACAATTTTTTGCGAAGAAATTCAGAAGATTAACGCTTAGGTTCCGATACATTTTGTATCACAAAATACCGACTCCCCCTTCTTGGACAGTTCGTTTCAAACACCGCGGCGAGTCTGCCTTCTCTTTTGACATGGATGCATGGTAACAATTCAGCAATGAATTCGTTGCGGGGAAAATGAGGGGCTGAAAATATTCACGGTTCTCATCTTAGCGGCTTCAAGGTTTCCCATGTATCGGTAGGTTTACGTATTTTCCTCTTCGCTTCCGGCTCCATCGGCCGATGGGCGCTGCGTTATTGCACGCAAAAACCCCGCATCCCACGATGCGAGGTCTCCCTGCGTCCAGTCTATCCCTCTTCCTTCGGCACCAGCTTATAAATGTCCCCCGATTCGAACGTATCGATTAATCGATCCAGCCATTTATAGTAATTGACGGCCTCGAGCAGCTTCCGTTCGTCCTGCTCGAGCACGGCGATCCATTCCGCGTCGCCGGCCGCTTCCGCCTCCCGCTTCAACGCGCCGAGCTCGTTCAGCGATTTGCGGAGCGCGTTCAAGTTCATTTCCAACGATTTGCGCCACCGGACGGAGAAATAATCCACGAACGTCTGGTGCCAATCCGGCTCCACCACGTAGAGATCCTTGCGGCTCCCTTTCCCCCATACCTTGTTCACCATTTTCAAATCCATCAACGTCCGCATGCCGGTGCTCATGCTCGTCTTGCTCATCCCCATCGCTTCGCCCATTTCGTCCAAAGTGACAGGTTCATCGCAAAAATACATATGCCCGTACATATGGCCCACGGACATCGTCACGCCGTATAAATCCATATTATTGCCGATCGTCTCGATCACGCGCTGCCGTATTTTTTGTAATTTCTGCTTCGTCAATTCGGTATCCAATGCCGTCCCCTCCTTCATCGGGTCTGCAAGGGCAGGCCTTCCCGTACGCATGGCGGCGCAAGCGTTACGACCATTGTAGAAAACTGTCGACTCCGTGTAAAGCGGCGATCCGGCAGGAATCGGCAGGATATGGGAGTATACGGTACAATATGTACGTAAAGTTTATTCTGTACGTTCCATACGATCTTTATTTGGTTTTGACCCCCATTCGATAGGAACGGTAGACTAGATGGGACCACACCGAATCGGACGAAGGAAGGGGGAATGCAGACATGCCGATTATCGAAGCGAAAGAGCTTACGAAAGTATTCGGCAGCGATCCGAAGCGGGCGATTCCGCTTCTGCGCGAAGGCCGAACGAAGGAAGCCATCTTTAAAGAAACCGGGCTGACGGTAGGCGTCAACCGCGTCAGCTTCTCGATCGAGCCGGGCGAAATTTTCGTGATCATGGGCCTCTCGGGCAGCGGCAAATCGACGCTCGTTCGGCTGCTGAACCGCTTGATCGAACCGACGGACGGGCAGGTGCTGTTCCAAGGGAAGGATCTGGTCAAAGCCGACCCCGAGACGCTGCGGACGATCCGCCGGAAGCACATAAGCATGGTATTTCAAAAATTCGCCCTATTCCCGCACCGCACGATTCTAGAGAACGTCGAATACGGACTCGAGGTGCAGGGCGTGCCGAAAGCGAAGCGCCGGGAGGCGGCTATGGCCTCGCTCGAGCTCGTCGGACTCGGCGGCTTGGAGAGGCAAAAGCCGGATCAGCTGAGCGGCGGCATGCAGCAGCGGGTCGGCCTCGCCCGGGCTCTCGCGAACGACCCGGACGTGCTGCTAATGGATGAGGCGTTCAGCGCCCTCGACCCGCTCATCCGCAAGGATATGCAGGACGAACTGCTGCAGCTGCAAGCGAAGATGAAAAAAACGATCGTGTTCATTACCCACGACTTGGACGAAGCGCTGCGCATCGGCGACCGGATCGCGCTCATGAAGGACGGCGCCGTCGTGCAGATCGGCACGCCGGAGCAAATCATGACGAAGCCCGCGAACGATTATGTAGAGCGGTTCGTGGAGGATGTCGATTTGTCGAAGGTGCTGACCGCCGCTCACGTCATGCGCCGGCCGGAGACGATCGGCCTCGACCGGGGGCCGCGCGTCGCGCTGCAGCTAATGAAAGATCAGGGCGTCTCGAACTTGTACGTCGTCGACCGGGACCGGCAGCTGCTCGGCGTCATTACCGCCGAGGACGCGTCCGCCGCCGTCAGAGAAGGCAAGAGCCTCGGGGACATTACGATCCGCGACGTGCCCCGGGTGTCTCCGGACACGCTGCTGCACGATCTATTCCAGACCGTCAGCGAGACGCGCGTGCCTGTCGCCGTCATCGGCGACAACGGCAAGCTGCAAGGCATCATTATCCGGGGGGCCGTGCTTGCGGCGCTCGCCGGAAATCACAACGTAGAAGGGCGGTGACGAACGATGCCTATTCCTAGAATTCCGCTGCGGGATTGGGTCGACGCCTTCGAGGATTGGTTGAACGACCATGCGGGAGCGATCTTCGATTTCATGAAGTTCGCCATCGGCTCGATCGTGGACGGCTTCGAATGGGCGTTCGAGCTCGTTCCCGCTCCTGTCATGATTTTGCTCCTAACCGGTATCGCTTATGCGCTCGGGCGCTTCCGCCTCGCGCTGTTTACGCTCATCGGCTTCCTGCTTATTTGGAATTTGGAGCTGTGGGGGCCGACGATGCAGACGCTGTCGCTGGTGATGACTTCCGCTCTCATTTCGATCGTATTCGGCATTCCGATCGGCATCTGGTGCGCGCAGAACGACCGGGTGCAGTCCACCGTTACGCCGGTGCTGGACTTCATGCAGACGATGCCGGCGTTCGTGTATCTCATTCCGGCGGTATCGTTCTTCTCGCTGGGCGCCGTACCGGGCGTCATCGCGTCGGTTATCTTCGCGATTCCGCCGACGATCCGCCTGACGAACCTCGGCATTCGGCAGGTGCCGGCCGACCTCGTCGAAGCGGCGGACGCCTTCGGCTCCACGAAGTCGCAGAAGCTGTTCAAGCTTCAGCTGCCGCTCGCCGTGCCGACGATGATGGCGGGCGTCAACCAGACGATCATGCTGTCGCTGTCGATGGTCGTCATCGCCTCGATGATCGGCGCGCAGGGGGTCGGCTCGAAGGTGCTGCAGGCGATTACTCAGTTGAAGACCGGCGTCGGGTTCGAAGCCGGACTCGCGGTCGTCATTCTGGCGATCGTGCTGGACCGCTTCACCCAAGCCATGATTCGCAATAACCAAAGGAGAGGATAACACATGAACACGAAACGATGGAAACTCGCAACGATTACCGCAGGCGTGCTGGCCGCGGCGCTGACGGCCGCAGGCTGCTCCTCGCAAGGTTCGACGGGAGGATCCGCCGAGCCGAAGGAGCTGAAGCTCGCCTATGTCGCATGGGATTCCGAAATCGCCAGCACGCATGTCGTCGAATACGTATTGGAAGAGAAGCTCGGCTATGAAGTAGAGCTGCTGCAGGTCGACGCTGGACCGATGTGGACCGGCGTCGCCGGCGGCAGCGCGGACGCGATGGTCGCCGCTTGGCTGCCGTCCACTCACCAGACGTATTACGAAGAAAATAAAAGCAAGATCGAAGATCTCGGACCGAATCTCGACGGCACGAAAATCGGCCTCGTCGTTCCTTCCTACATGGAGATCTCCACGATCGAAGATCTGAAGGACGCGGCCGTCGCGGAATCGGTCGACGCAACGATCGTCGGCATCGAGCCGGGCGCGGGCCTCATGATGGCGACCGAGAAGGCGCTCGACGAGTACGGCTTGGAAGGGTGGACGCTGCTGGAGAGCAGCTCGGCCGCCATGGCCGCCGAGCTCCAAAGCGCGTACGAGGCGCAGAAGCCGATTATCGTCACCGGCTGGACGCCGCACTGGAAGTTCGGCAAAATGGACCTGAAATATTTGGAGGACTCGAAAGGCGTATACGGCGGCGACGAGCAAATTCATACGATCGTCCGCCAAGGCTTGGGTGACGATCATCCTGAGGCGTACAAATTCCTCGACCAATTCGTCTGGACGCCGGAAGACATGGCGGCCGTCATGGTCGATATCCAAGAAGGCGCGGAGCCGGCCGAGGCGGCGGCGGCATGGGTGAACGCCAACGCCGACAAAGTCGACGCTTGGCTCGCAGGCATCGAATAATAGCAAAGCGGTCAACCTCCCTACGGGGAAGGTTGACCGCTTTTTTTCAGCGAAGAAACTGTTCCTGAAACTGCGCCGGCGGAATCGGCGGGCTGAGCAGGTAGCCTTGGATGCCGTCGCATCCGAACGATTGGAGCCATCTCCGCTGCTCCTCCGTTTCCACGCCTTCGGCGACGACCCGCAGCCCAAGCTTGTGGCCGAGGTCGATGATCGCCTGCACGAGCGCCATATTTTTCGTATCCAGCGCCATCGCCTGCACGAACGACTTATCGATCTTCAGCGTGTCGAGCGGAAACAGCGACAAATAGTTCAGCGACGAGAAGCCGGTGCCGAAATCGTCGACCGACACGGACACGCCTAAATCTTTCAGCCGCTTCAGCGCCAAGGCGGAATCCTTCGGATGCTGCATGACGCTGCTTTCGGTCAGCTCCACCTCGAGCAGCTCCGGAGGCAGCTTGGCGGTCGATAAAATCGAAGCGATAATAGCGTTTAATTCTTGCTGCTGGAACTGCTTGCTCGACAAATTGACGCTGACGGCGATCGGCCGCCCTTCGAGCTGCCATGCCCTCGCCTGCGCGCAGGCGGACGCCATGACGTATTCCCCGATGCGCCCGATCAGCCCGAGCTCCTCGGCGACCGGAATGAATTCCGTCGGCAGCACCCACCCGAGGTCGGGCGAATGCCAGCGGATCAGCGCCTCGGCCCCGTACACGCCGC
The DNA here is from genome assembly GCF_035645195.1 of Paenibacillus sp. NCBI lineage: Bacteria > Bacillati > Bacillota > Bacilli > Caryophanales > Paenibacillaceae > Paenibacillus > Paenibacillus sp. The sequence continues at coordinate 12,861 of NZ_DASQNA010000010.1, forward strand.
CGTCGGACAGCCGCTGCTTCGGCTGGTAGTACACTTCGAACTCTTCCCGCTCGATCGCGCGGCGCAAATAGTTCGGCAGCAGCAGCCGGCGCATCGACGAGGCGTTCATTTTCTCGTCGAAGTACAGCAGCGTGTTGCGTCCTTGCTCCTTCGCGTTGGCGAGCGCCAGCTCGGCGTTCCGCACGAGCTTCTCCGCCCGCTTCGTGTCGCGCGGACAGAAGCTGGCGCCGACGCTGAACGTCACCGACAGCTCGTTCTGCTCGATGAACATCGGCTCGGCGACCGCCTGCAGCAGCCGATCCACCATCGGCTCGAATGATTCGTTCGTATCTAGCTTCATCAGCACCGCGAACGAATCTCCGCCCGTCCGCGCGAGCAGCGTCGATTCGTCCAGCGCCCCCTGCATGCGCCGCACGATCGCGGCCAGCACCCGGTCGCCGAACGCGTGGCCCAGCGAATCGTTGATGATTTTAAACCGGTCGACGTCCAACGTCAGAAGCAGCAGCTTCCGCGAAGGAAGCCTCGCCGCCTTGTCGACCTCGATGGACAGCCTGTATCCAAAGTAAGACCGGTTGGGCAGCGAAGTCAGCGTATCGTAACAGCCCGAAACGAACAGCTGCTGCTCCAGCTCCTTCCGCCGGGTGACATCGCGAAACCAGCACAGCACTCGGGCCGATTCGCGCTCCTCGTCCAGCAGCCGCACCGTGCACTCCGCCCAAAACCAATCGCCCGAGCGCTTCCGCAGCTTCAGCTCGCCGACCCAGCGGCCTTCCCGCCGCAACGCGTGTTGAATTTCATCCATCAACGAAGACGTAATCCGCTGCTGCACCAGCCCCGTATACGGCATACCGACGAGCTCGGCCGCGCCGCTGTAGCCTAAAGACGCCGCCGCGGCGCGGAACGCGTCCGCGACGATCCCGTCCTCGAAAAGAATTGCGTTCCAGTCCGAATCCAGCGTTCGGAGCACGGTGATATCGGCGTACATCAAAGAAGCCCCAGCTTGCCCATGACGTCCCGGATCTTCTGCAAATCGAGCGGTTTCGTGCAGTACGCCTGGCAGCCGAACGCGAACGCCTCGTCGACCTTCGACTTATCGTACAGGGCGGTCGTCATCATGATTTTCGAGGGCAGGTAGTTGTGCTCTTTCTCCAGCTGCCGGACGATGCGGAGGACGTTGATCCCGTCTACCCGCGGCAGCATGATGTCGAGACAAATCAGGTCGTACGGCTCCCTGTCTTTGTGCGCCTGCAAGAAGGCGTCCACGCCCTCGACGCCGTCGACCGCGAGGCTGGCGTCCCAAGGGCCGACCTCCGCCAAAAATTTCTTCATTACGATTCTGCTCGCGTAGTCGTCTTCCACTATGAGCGCCCTCACGTTATCTCCGTCCTTCGCGTTGGAATAGTTGCTCGCCGACGGTGTCGATCAATTGCTGCAGCGAGATCGGCTTGCTGAGGAACGCGTCGATGCCGTGCTCCAAAAATTGGGCTTCGTGCTCCTTCGTCGCGTGCGCCGTCACGGCGATGATCGGCATATCCCGAATGCGGGGATCCTGGTGCTTACGGATGCGCCGCGTCGCCTCGAGCCCGTCCATGACGGGCATCTGTATGTCCATCAGCACGATGTCGATTTCCACGGAATCCAGGATACCCAGCGCCTCCTCGCCGTTGGCGGCGGTGACGATCCGAACGTCATGGCGCTGCAGCAGCGTGGCGACGATTTTCCGGCTCACCGCATCGTCTTCCGCGTAGAGCACGCTGACGCCGCGGAACCGGCGGTCGACCGAATAAGGCAAACGGGGCTCGACGCTGTCCGCGGTGCGCAAAGGGACCGCGAAGGCGAACGTGCTGCCGGCGCCCGGCTCGCTCTCTACCCAAAGCGCGCCGCCCATCCGCTCCGCCAGCTCCTTCGAAATGACGAGCCCCAATCCCGAACCGCCGTACTTGCGCGTATACGTCCCGTCCACTTGGCTGAACGCCTGGAACAACCGCCCCATATCCTCCTCCGCGATGCCGATGCCCGTATCCATAACCCGGAACAGCAGCCGCGTCTCCCGCTTGCGCGCATCGTACCCTTTCTCCACGGTCAGCTGCACCGTCCCGCTCTCCGTGAATTTAATGGCGTTCGCCAACAAATTGTTCAGGATTTGCTGGATTTTCGACGGGTCCCCGACGACGTGAGCCGGGACGTCCGGATAGATTTGCGTTTTCAGTTCTAACCCTTTCTCGTTTGCCTGCAGCAGATGGGAAGCCGCCGTTTTGTCCACCAGCTCTTTGAGAGGGAACGCCACTTCCTCGAGCTCGATGCGGCCGGCTTCGATCTTCGCCAAATCAAGCACGTCGTTGATCACCTTGCGCAGCGTATCGGCGCAAGATTTAATGATGCTAAGATTTTCCTTCTGTTCCCAATCGAGCTCGGTGAGCATCGTCAGCTCGGTCAAGCCGACGATGCCGTTCAGCGGGGTCCGCATCTCGTGGCTGATATTCGCGAGAAACTGCGATTTCGCTCGATTCGCCGCCTCGGCGAGCGACTTGGCCCGTTCGAATTCCTGCTCGTTCAGCTTCCGCTCCGTTATATCTTCGACGATGAACGCGAATTGCTGATAGCCCATGCTGAACGCGGACACCGTCAGCCATCGCTCTGTCCGGACGGAGTAGTAGTCCCCGAACATATGCGTTCCGCCGCGTTCCCCGATCGTTCCGCAGATGCTCAGCCACTCGCTCGGAAAATAAAAATGCCGATATACCTCGGAATACCGTCGGCCGACGATGCTGTCGGGATCGATGCCGAAGCAGTCCGCGAACGCGGGATTGACCTCGGCGAATCGAAAATCGGTCGTTCCGGCGCCGCCGTCGATGAGCTCGTGATGCGAGCAGCCGGTCGGCATGTTCATCAGCAGCGAATAATATTTCTTCTCGCTCGCGAACAGCTGCTCCTGCATCCGAACCTCTTCCGTAACGTCGTAGCCGATTACAAAATATTTCCGCAGCCGCTGCCGTTCGTCCAGCGACGGAAATACGGTCGCATTCAACCAGCAAACTTCCCCGCTCCGGTTTATGTATTGCAACCGTCCGCGCCACGGCCTGCCGCTGCGCACGCAGCGTTCAATTTCGCCGTGGATGGACTGACTGCGCATGTCCGGAAATAAGTCGCCTAGCGACGCGCCGACGATCTCCGCCTCGTCGCAGCGGCACAGCTCGCGCAGCCGCTCGTTCACGTACCGCACGGTTCCTTCTTCGTCGACGGCGGCAATGATCGCGAAGCCGTCTTCCGAATGCCCGACGTCCAGCATCGGCTGCAGGCGCTGTTTCTCGTAGCCCGTAAACCGCTCATGAAACACGATATAGCAGAAGCAGCTGCCATCGCGGCCCATGAGCGGCCTGCAGATCAAATGGTCCCAAAACGCTGCGCCGGAGCGGTCGTGCAGCCGCAGGACCGCTTCGAGCGCCCGGCCGTTCTTGCCTTCCTCCCACAGCCGCTCGAACAGATGCATGTCCGTCATCGGGCCGAGCAAGAGGTTCAAGCTTTTGCCTATGACATCTTCCATCTCATAGCCGATCATACTGAGGAATTGAGAGCTGGCGTAGACGATCGGAAAATTCGGCAGCGTCGGGTCTAGCAAAGTAATTGGAGCCTGCATCTCCGGGAAAGGGCCTGTCCATCCGTTTGGCATCGGGTTCACCTCGATTGCGTTAATTCCAAAGCAACTGTCTGACGCCCGCGGCAATGGACGTGAGCGGCGCCTGCTTCTCGACGGCGCCGATGTCGTAGGCGACCTTCGGCATGCCGTACACGACCGAGGTGGACTCGTCCTGGCCGAACGTGCGGGCGCCGCTGCGGCGCATCTGGAGCAAGCCCATGGCGCCGTCGCTGCCCATGCCGGTCAGCAGGACGCCGATCGCCCGCGGGCCGAGCAGACGCGCCGTCGACTCGAACAACACGTCGACCGACGGGCAGTGGCCGCTCACTTTCGGCCCTTCGAACACCTCGACGGCCAGCCGGGAGCCCCGTTTCGCCACCTTCATCTGCAGGTTCCCCGGCGCCACCAATACCTTCCCAGGCGTCAGCGTGTCGCCGCTCTCCGCCTCCTTCACGTCGAACCCCGTGACGCGGTTCAGCCGTTCGGCGTAGCTTCTCGTAAACCCCGGCGGCATATGCTGCACGACGGCGATGCCGGGGCTCTCGGGCGGAAGCCCTCGCAGCACCGACAGAATCGCTTCGGTTCCGCCCGTGGACGCGCCGATCGCGATGCAGTCGAACGACGCCGAGACGGTCCGGGACCGCTCTTTGGCCGCCGTCGGCGCTTCCGGCGCGGCGGGAGACGCGAGCGTCGCCCGCGCGGCGATCCGGATTTTGCTCTGCAGCTCCCGAATAAAGAGGGACGGATTGCCTCCGCCCCCCGGTTTGGCGATAAAATCGACCGCTCCGCATTCGAGCGCCTCGAACACGTGCTCGGCGATCGAGCTCATGACGACGGTCGGCAGCGGATATTGCGGAAGCAGTTTTTTCAAAAAGACGATGCCGTTCATTCGCGGCATTTCGACGTCCAACACCATAACGTCCGGCTCCGTCTCCAAGATGCGGTCGCGCGCCTCGTACGGGTCGGCCGCGGTCGCGACGACCTCGATTTGCGGATAGGGCGCGAGGCCTTGGACGACCGCATGCCGGAACAGCGCCGAATCGTCGACGACGATCACTCTGATGGGGTTGCTCATGCTGCGCCGCCTCCTTACTTCCGGTACACCGCCGGCATCACATAATGAAAGTCGGTTTCTTCCCGGCTGACGGATTCCGAATGACCGACGAACAAATATCCGCCCGGCGCGAGCGCCTCGTAAAACCGCCGAAGCAGCGCGTTCCGCGTCTCGGCGTCGAAATAAATCATGACGTTCCGGCAAAAAATGACGTGGAACGGCTTGCGGAACGGGAACGGATGGATCAAGTTCAGCGTCCGGTACAGCACCTCGCTCTTGATGAGCGGTTTGATGGCGCAAAGCCCTTCGCCCTGCGGCTGCAAGTACGCCCTGCGCCACCGCTCCGGCAGCTGCTCGGCATCCTCTTGCTTATACACGCCGCGCTTCGCTTCTTCAATCGCTTTCGGCGAAATGTCGGTCGCGAGCACCTTCGTGTCCCACGACAGTTTCCGGTCGCCGAAATAGTCCGCGAGCAGCATGGCAAGCGTATACGGCTCCTGCCCGTAGGAGCAGCCGGCGCTCCAGATGCGCAAATCCCTGGACGTCACCGCGCGCTCCAGCTCCGGCAGCACGCGGCTCGCGAGAAATCGGAAATGCTCCGACTCCCGGTAAAAGTACGTATGGTTCGTCGTGAGCCGGGCCGCCAGCTCGCGGAGCGCGGCCCCGGTCGCGTCGCGCTCCAGGTAATTGAAATATTGCCCGAAGCTCTCCAGCCTTCGCTGCTCCAACGCCGGCAGCAGGCGGCTTTGCACGAGCGACTTCTTCTCCGCGCCCAAATGAATGCCGAGATGCCTCTTGATGTAAACCGCCAGCGCCTTGTACTCTTGCTCGGTAATCGCCGTCAACATGGACCTTTACTCGTACTTGCCGAAATCGTTGTCGTCCAGCTGAATTCTCGGCTTGCCCGCCGAAGCGGCGGCCGCTTCGAGAGCGGCCGGCGACGCCGCCATCCGCGCGTAGATGGACCGGTTGCCCGCGAAGCCGCCTTCGCCGCCGCGGTGCGCGGAGGCGCTCCGCTTCAAGCGGAAGCGGCCGACCATCGCCTTCAGCTGCTCCGATTGGCCGGACAGCTCCTCGCTTGCCGCCGCGCACTCCTCGGACGTAGCCGAGTTCGCTTGGATGACTTCGGACACCTGCGCGATGCCTTGGTTCACCTGCGTAATGCCGATCGCCTGTTCGTTCGACGCCGTCGCGATCGAGCCGATGAGCTTCACCGCTTGATCCGCCCCATAGCGCATTTTCTCCAGCGCTTGCGCCGTATCGTTGGCGATTTTCGTGCCGGCCTCCACTTTCTTGATCGAGCCTTCGATGAGCGTCGTCGTTTCTTTCGCCGCGTTCGCGCTGCGAGCGGCGAGGTTGCGCACCTCTTCGGCGACGACGGCGAACCCTTTGCCGTGCTGGCCGGCGCGCGCCGCCTCGACGGCCGCGTTCAGCGCCAGAATGTTCGTCTGGAACGCGATTTCGTCGATGACCTTAATGATTTTGGAAATATTGCCGGACGACTCGTTAATCTGCTCCATCGCCGCCAGCATTTCTTTCATCTGGTTGTTGCCCTGCTCCGCGTCCGTGCTCGCCGCGATGGCCAGCTGGTTCGCCTGCTCGGCGTTCACGGCGTTCTGTTTCGTCTGCGACGCGATCTGCTCCATCGACGCCGTCAGCTGCTGGATCGAAGAAGCCTGCTCCGTCGATCCCTGCGACAGCGTCTGGCTCGCTTCGGACACTTGGCGAGAGCCCGAAGCGACCTGCTCGGAAGCGCTCGTAATGTTGTGGAGCACATCGTTCATGCTGTCGGTCATCGCCGCGAACGATTGCGCCAGCGTGCCGATTTCGTCTTTCGAGTCGACGACGATGTCGATGTTCATATCGCCGTCGGCCACCTTCTTGGACGCATCGACGAGCGCTTGAATCGGACGGCTGATCATTCGGGCGATCAGGAGGCCGAGCGCGACGGCGAGAATCATGCCGGCGGCGGCGAGCACGAGCATCAGGACTGTGGCTGTATCCGCGGTTTTGGTATATGTCTTATCCATAGCCGTCGCAAGATCCACTGCGTCGTCGACCATCTCCGTCGCCGTCGCGTCCAAAGCTACCGCTTTGTCCAGCAGCGGTCCGTAAATTAGAGCTTCCGCCTCCGCTTTCCGGCCCTCCATGGACAGGTCGAGCGCGCTTGCGACATCTTTCCGATAGTCGACCAATTGCGTCCGAAGTTTCGCAACGAGATCGTGACCGAGCTGACTTTCGACGCGCGCTTCGAATTCAACGATATACTGGTCCATCAGCTTCTGAATTTCGGCGATTTCCGCCCTTTTCGTCGTTTGGTAATCGCGGTCGTTAGAAATGTATATATCGCGAATGATGGTCCGAATCGTATTAAACTCTTCCAGCCATCGACTCATATACAACACTTTTTTCATATTGCTCTCATAGAGTGTGGTTTCCATCGTATTCAGCCGATTCATATTGATCGAACCGATGACGCCGATCACGCCCGCGATCAACGCGACAACGATGAATGAGGAAATCAACTTCGTCCCAAGTTTTACATTTCGAAACCATTTCATGGGGGACACGCTCCCTTTACGAGTTTGTCGTTGAATGTTTATACCAGCCCGTCATCCGGCCTGAATTTGCGTTAATTCGTCGTCGGTGAGCAGCTTCGAGCAGTCGAGCAGCAGCTTGACGCGATCGCCCACTTTGCCGACGCCGCGGATGTAACGCTGGCTCGCCTGGTTCATTTTCGGCGGGTCGACGATATCGCTGTCCTGGATGGACAGCACCTCCGCTACGGCGTCCACGATCAGCCCGATCGTCGTCCCCTCGAAATGGATGACGATGATGCACGTCCGGTCGTTATATTCGCGCGGTTCCTTGCGGAAGCGCAGCCGGACGTCCATGACGGGGATGATCGTCCCCCTTAAGTTGATGATGCCTTTCATGAATACGGGAACTTCCGGCACGACCGTGATCGGCTGCATATTGATGATCTCGGTCACGTATTTGATTTCGATTCCGTATTCTTCCGCGCCCAGCGTGAAGGCGAGAAATTTCCCCTTCAGCGTATCCTCTTCCCATTCAGGGCTTTCCAACATATGCTCGGTCATCGTCGTTATTCTCCTTCCTCAGCCGCTGCGCCGGCTTTACTCGTATTTGCCGAAATCGTCTTCGTCGAGCACAATTTTCGTCTTGCCCGCCGCCGCGGCCGCCGCTTCGAGCTGCCCCGCTTCCAGGACGGCCTTCGCAGCAGCGGCGGTGCCCGGCTTGCGAACGAAGCCGCGCGGCGACTCGCCCGCTCCCCGCTTCAATCGGAATTGGCCGACCATCTGCTTCAGCTGATCGGATTGACCCGACAGCTGCTCGCTCGCCGCCGCGCACTCCTCCGAAGTGGCCGAGTTGGCTTGAATGACTTCGGACACCTGCGCGATGCCCTGATTCACTTGCGAGATGCCGATCGCCTGTTCGTTCGAAGAGACCGCGATCGAACCGACAAGGCTCGCCGCCTTGTTGACGCCATCGACGATTTGGTCCAGCGCCTGAGCCGTCTCGGTCGCGATTTTCGTGCCGACTTCGACCTTTTTGATCGAGCCTTCGATCAGCGCCGTCGTTTCCTTCGCCGCATTGGCGCTGCGCGCCGCCAAATTCCGCACCTCTTCCGCGACGACGGCGAACCCTTTGCCGTGCTGTCCGGCGCGGGCGGCTTCGACCGCCGCGTTCAGCGCCAAAATGTTCGTCTGGAATGCGATTTCGTCGATGACCTTAATAATTTTGGAAATGTTGCCCGACGAGTCGTTGATCTGTTCCATGGCGGCCAGCATTTCTTTCATCCGGTCGTTGCCCAGCTCCGCGTCCGCGTGCGCCGACAGCGCGAGCCGATTCGCCTCTTCCGCGTTCTCCGCGTTGCGCTTCGTCTGGGAAGCGATTTGTTCGATCGACGCCGTCAACTGCTGGATCGAGGACGCCTGCTCCGTCGACCCTTGCGACAGCGTTTGGCTCGCCTCGGACACTTGGCGCGACCCGGAGGCGACCTGCTCGGACGCGTTCGCGATGTTCTGGAGCACGGCGTTCATGCTGTGCGCCATCGTCGTGAACGACTGCGCGAGCGCGCCGAGCTCGTCCTTCGAACGAACCTCGACCTCCACGTTCATATCGCCGTCGGCCAGCTTTCGGGAGGCATCGACCAGCGTTCGAACAGGGTTGCTAATGATGCGGGCGATCCACAACCCGAGTCCGGCGGCGAGAGCCATAGCGACTGCGACGATCGCAATCATCACGACGGTTGCCTGATTTGCGATCGCGGTGTTGTCCAGCACCTTTTCCTGCGCGTCTTCCGTGATCATCGAAAAGAGCGTGTCGCTGATTTGGTTGACGCGATCCACTTCGTCAGCGCTTTCTTGGTGGAGTAAGCGAATAGCTTCCTCACGGCGGTCCGTCAAGGCCAGTTGCATCATCTTTTCCATGATCGCCGCATATTCTCTCTCCGCAGCCTCTAGCCGATTTAATTCGGCAATGACGTCCGCGTGGGTTAATCCCCCCTTTAGGTCGGCCATATGCCCTTGCATTTCGTCTAGCAGCACTGTGGCTCTCGTCCGCTTCTCTTGCTGCAGTTGGGGGTCCGTCGATAGAATGACATCCCGCAAGACAATGCGCGCACTGTTATATTTCTCCTGCCATAACGCCATGTCTCTGATCGCTATCGTATTATCTTCGAACAGCTCCGTGTCCCGATGGTCGATGTCTCGAATGTTAATGATGCCGACGACGCCTACCGCGCCGGCGACCATCGCAATGAGAATGAATGCAGACACCAATTTTGCGGAAATTTTAAGGTTATAAAACCATCCCATTGCGTTAATCCCTCCAGAGTCAGTAACTTGGGTTTCCGTTCGCGGTTAAGCTCCTGGCCGCATTAAACCGGAAACATCCAGAATAAGACTGATGCTGCCGTCCCCGAGCAGCGTGCAACCCGATATGCCGTTCACTCGCTTCAAAATGGCGGGAAGCGCCTTCACCACGACCTGTTGTTTGCCGAGCAGCTCGTCGGCGAACAGGCACACCGCCTCGTCCTCGTGCTCCACCATGAGCATGATCCCGCGGTCGAGCGTGCGCACGGACGTCTGCAGCGCGAAGCGCTCGTGCAGCCGCAGCAGCTTGTGGCACCGGCCGCGAATTAGCAACATTTCGTTGCCGTCCGGGTCGCGGATGATGTCGTCTTCGGCGATCCGGAACGATTCGCGGATGCTGCCCGTCGGCACCGTAAACCGGGAATCGCCGACCTTGATCGTCATGCCGTCGATGATCGCGAGCGTCAGCGGAATTTTGACGATCATCGTCGTCCCTTTGCCCGCCGCGCTCTCCACGTGAATCGTGCCGCCGAGCGCCTGAATGTTCCGGCTGACGACGTCCATGCCGACCCCCCGGCCGGAAAACTCGGTCACCGCTTCCTTCGTCGAGAAGCCGGGCAGGAAAATCATCGAATAAATTTCGCGGTCGGTGTATTCCTCTTCGGGTTTGTATAACAGTCCGGCCGTCTTCGCCTTCTCGAAGATGCGCTCCTTGTTCAGCCCCCGGCCGTCGTCGCGAATCGTAATCCACACTTCGCCGCCCGCGTTGCGCGCTTCGAGATGTACAGCCCCGGCCGCCGGCTTGCCCGCCGACTTGCGCTCGTCGGGCGTCTCGATCCCGTGATCGATGCTGTTGCGAATCATATGCATGAGCGGATCGGACAGCTGTTCGATGACGCTCTTGTCGACCTCGGTCTCCTGACCGGAGACGTGAAGCGCGACGTCCTTGTTCAGCTTCTTCGACATGTCCCGCACGAGGCGGGTCATCTTCTGGAACGTCGCCGACAGCGGCACCATCCGGATCGACATGACGACGTCTTGGAGCTCCCCCGTAATTTTCCGAAGCTGGCGCGCCGCCTTCAGGAATTGGTCAAGCTGCAGATGCTTCAGTTCGGGATGCTCCGTCACCATCGCTTCGGAGATGACGAGCTCGCCGACGAGATCCATCAGCTTGTCCATCTTCTCGACGTTCACGCTGAAGAAATGGCTCTGCGTGCTTGGGAGCGCGTCGTACGCCTGCGCGGCCTTCTTCGGCTGCTCGGCTGACCCCGGCGTCTCCGCGGCCGTTGCCGCCGCCTCCTCGCCGGACGTCTCCGGCCTCGGCTCCGGGGCGAGCGGCGCGGCTTCTTCCTGTGTCGCGATTTCGACCTTGCTGAGGAAGCTGACGGTGCCGAAAAACTCGTTCACTTCGTCGTAGGGCTGCGGCGTCGAGAAAGCGACGCGGAAGCCGTGCTGCCGGATGCGCTCCGAGCTGCCTTCATGGTCGATCATGATGTCGGCGGGCTCGTAGTTCTCGATCTCCGCGATTTCCTTCAGGTTATGAACCACCGAATAGCAGCGGATATTTTCCATCCCGCAATCTTCCGCGAAGCGCAGCACCGCCTCGTATCGGATCGCGCTCGGGCCCGCGCCGTCCGGGAGCGACCGGACGTAGTACTGCTGCGGAGCGGCGGCCTGCGGGGCGGACTGAAGGGAGGCCTGCGGAACGGTTTCCGCCGCCGCCGCTGCCGTCTCCGCGCGCGGCCGCTTCAGCACCGCGACATACGCTTTCACTTCTTGAATCAAATCCTCGAAGCTGTCTTTCGTTTCTTCGCCCCGGTCGATTTTGCGCAGCTCGCCCTTCATCGCGTCGGACACGGAAAGCACGAGGTCGGTGAGGCGCGTCGGATCGCCGTTCGCCGCCGGATGCTCGCGCAAATAGTGGAACAAATCCTCCGTGTAATGAGACAGCTCCGAAATATGGTTGTACATCATCATGGCCGAGGAACCTTTGATCGTGTGCATGACTCGGAAAATTTGATTGACCTGCTCTTCCGTCATGCGCCCGTTTCGTTCCACGTCCAAGATCGTCTGTTCGAGCTGCTCGATCAATTGATTCGATTCGAACAAAAACATTTCGAACATCGGTTCTCGCTTGCCTTGCTCTGCCATGAAGTCACCCCGATTGTTTCACTGCCAGTTCCAATAGCATGGAAATGGTCTCCGAAGATTTCGCCGCTAACGGGTACCGGTAACCGGCGGCCCGCCAATCGTTCACTTGCGAATAAAACGCGCTCCAAATCACTAAGCTTAACAGCTCCGGCTTCGCCGCCGGGCGCAATGCGCCGTCCTTCTCCGCCTGCCGCAGCAAGCGCTCGACCGTCTCGGTGCGAAATCGATAAATATCCGTCGTCAGCTCCGTGAACGTCCGATCGCTCTGCAGCGAACGGAACGCCATGCCGATCGCGGTTACCGCGGGATAGCCTTCGTAATATTCGGCGAGGCGGCCGGTGATGAACAGCACGGCGGGAAGCGCTTCCATTTGGAGCTGTTCTGTAGTTCTCACGATGCTTTGGTCGAACCTTCCGTAATACGTCACGACGGCGGCGACGATTTCGTCTCGATTTTTAAAATGCCGGTATAATGCAGCCTCCGAAACCCCTTCGCGCTTCGCGATTTCGCGCGTCGTCAGCCCTTGAAGCCCGAGCTCGTGAATGATGTCGATCGCCGACAGCGTAATCCGCTCTTTGCGAGGCAAATACTCGGACATGGATTCGCCCCCCAAGGTGAGTGAACGGTCACTAACTACATTTCATGCCCTTAACAATAATTGCCGTGGGAATTTTTAGTCAAACGCAGATGACGCGCGTAAATTTCAATTTTTAAGCTTTTTGAAACATTTTTTACACGAACTGTTAGCGCAGGAACAAAAAAACGCCGCTCCCGGATCAGGTCCGGGAACGGCGTTTCGCGCGGGAAGCGGCTTGGTCTAATATAAGGATAACGCGATGGAATCTTGCTCGTTATACGTATGCAATATCGCATCGGAATCGACGATTTCGATGCTGATGAGGGAATTGAGCGATTGCTTGATCGCCTTGCGGCCGTGGAGCGATTTTTCCTTCAAGGCATGGGAGAGGAGCTTGATTTTTTTCGTGCCCTGCACCTCATCGGAATAGACCGGTACGACCCGTTCTTGGATTTCTATAAATGTACGCATACCATCATCTCCCAACTAACAACACTATGAAAACATGATACACGAAGAAGCTTAAAATTGCATGAAAATTTGTTGAGTTTGCCGATTTTTCTTGGAAGAGTCGCCAGCATTCCGCGCGGTCATCCGAGTTTTTTCCCTTTTTCAGATTTTTCTTGCATTACTTCGTACAACATGGTATTATGATTTATTGTAAGTGTAACCCCTTATGGAAGTTCCCCAGATGTAGGATCCATCCCATCCTCGTTCATTTCCTTTTTTTCGGCTGCTGGAAGGAACACGAAATCCACACTGGCGCGGTCTAGGAACCGCAAGGACGATCGAGAGGCAGGGCTTTCGTTGTTTTCGTGAAGTGACATTCGGAATCGACATACGCGGTTGCGCTAGTACACATATAAGACCCCCGTTCCTTTTAGGAATCGGGGGTCGTCCATTTTATTCGGCCTTCAGCCTTTCGCGATTGCCCTTCCAAAACAGCGCCGTACCGATAAAACCGCACGCCGCGGCGAATAATAAGATCGAAGCGATCGGGATGACGTCCACGAGCGCCGTCGCCAGGATCGGTCCGAACGAACCGCGGATGCCGAACAAGAGCAAATGGATGCCGAACACGACGGCTTCCCGTCCCGGCGCGATCCGAAATACATAGGCCAGGATGCCGATATCCCAGATGGCGTCGCCGATGCCTTGGACGCCGCTCGCGACCAGCACGGCCGGGTAGTTGCCGAATAAGCCGTACAGCAGCGGCGCGGCGCCGAACGCGGCGATGCCGTATGTGAGCGTCCGCTCCGGCGGATACCGGTCGACCGCCCATCCGACGACGAGCAGCGCGACGATCAGGCAGACGAAGTAAGCGATCCGCGCGTAGCCGATCTGTACGTTCGTCAAGTCCAGATATTCGACTTGAATAATTTGATATAGCGGTTGCACGAGAATGTTGCCGAACCCGGAGAACGTCGTCGCGGCGAGGAAAATCGCCAGCGGCTTGTTTTCTTTCACGACCGCCCACTGCTCCTTGAGCGACGCGCGCCTCGTCCCCGCCGGCCGCTCCGGCACCGGCTCCGACGAGCGAAGCCCGAAGAACATCGAGATCGACAGCAGCCCCGTCGCGGCAGCGAGCAGCAGCGGCCCTTGCGGTCCCCCCAGATCGATCCAGAGGCCCACGAAGTACGCGATCGGGATCATCAGCAGCCCCATCGCCACCCGTACGTAGCCCATCAACCTGCCGCGGATCGACCCCGGATAAATGCGGGTCATCAGGGACGCGTAAGCCGGCGCTTGGATGCCCATGAGCAAGTGGAACGCCAGCGCGGTAACGACATATACCCACGGCACGCCGAAGAACGCCGGCAGCACGAGCAGCGCCCGGCCGACGAGATTGGGCCAAATGACGAACGGTTTCGGATTGGTCCGTTCGATCCAGCCGGCCCACAGCGGCGAAAAGAGCAGTCCGATCGCCGGAGCGGCGGATAGCAATCCGACCTGCAAATTGCTCGCTCCCTGCTGAATGGCCATCGGCAGATAAAACTGGTTGAACACGACGTTAAACACGCTGAACAGCGTGGCCGCCGCGAAATCGCAGCGGAAGTTGTTCCACGCGTCGGGGCTCATCTGCAAGCCGAAGCGGGCCGTATGCGTACGTTCTAACATGGTCGGCTGTTACCTTCATTCCATATAGTATTTTTTGTTAGCTCCTATTGAAGAATCCCATGGATCGCATGAATTCGCAACTAGCATTTTCTTGTAAAAAACGCCTTCCGGAGCGCTGTCGAGCCTTGCCGTCCGCGCAGTCGCCGAGTTCGCCGCCGCAGCCGTTTTTTTCGCGTTCCGCAACACCCATGGGCGTTCCCCCGAATATGTTGCAGAGAAACTCACTGTTCGGGAGGAACGGAACCCATGCAAATTCATGTCATTCAACCGGGACAGTCGCTGTATGGCCTTTCGCAGGCGTACGGCGTGCCGGTGCAAACTATCGCGGAGGCGAATCAGCTGAACCCCGCCGACTCGCTCGTCGTCGGGCAGGCCGTCGTCATCCCGATCGTAGGCTCATATTATTGGCTGCAGCCGGGCGACAGCCTGTATTCCGTCTCGCGCAAGTTCGGCGTGCCGGTCGCCGAGCTCGCCGCCGTCAATCAGATCGGCCTGACTCAGACGCTGCCGGTCGGACTCCGGCTGTACATCCCGCCCCGTCCGAAGCGCGGCATCGAAACGAACGCCTACGTCGAGCCGCGGGGCGACACCGTGTCGCCGGCGCTGCAAGCGTCGTCTCGGGAAGCGGCGCCGCTGCTGACGTACCTCGCGCCGTTCAGCTTCAGGGCGCAGCGCGACGGATCGCTCGCGGCTCCGCCGCTGGACGGACTCGGCGCGATCGCCGCGTCGCAGCGCGTCACGCTGATGATGGTCGTCACGAATCTCGAGAACGATCAATTCAGCGCGGAGCTCGGCCGCATCCTGCTGAACGACAACGCCGTCCAGACGAGGCTGCTCGACAACATCGTCGGCACGGCGCGGCGAAGCGGCTTCCAGGATATCCATTTCGACTTCGAGTTCCTGCGGCCGGAGGACCGGGAGGCGTATAACCGATTTCTGACGCGTGCCGTCGAGCGGCTCCACCGCGAAGGCTTCCTCGTCTCGACGGCGCTGGCGCCGAAGACGAGCGCGGCGCAGCAAGGCGCCTGGTACGAAGCGCATGATTACGCGGCGCACGGGCGGATCGTCGATTTCGTCGTCATTATGACGTACGAATGGGGCTACAGCGGCGGGCCGGCGATGCCGGTATCGCCGATCGGGCCGGTGCGCCGGGTGCTCGAATACGCGCTGACGGAAATGCCGGGCAGCAAAATCATGATGGGGCAAAATTTGTACGGCTACGATTGGACGCTGCCGTACGTCGCCGGCGGCCAATACGCGCGGGCGCTCAGCCCCCAAGAGGCGATCGCGCTCGCGCGCCGCGAGAACGTAGCGATCGAGTACGATTATACGGCGCAGGCGCCGCACTTCACGTATTGGGACGACGCCGGACGGACGCATGAGGTATGGTTCGAGGACGCCCGCTCCATTCAGGCGAAGTTCAACCTGATCAAAGAGCTCGGGCTGCGCGGCATCAGCTATTGGAAGCTTGGACTGAGCTTTCCGCAAAACTGGCTGCTGCTCGCGGACAATTTCACGGTGACGAAAAGAAGATAAGCCCTCTCGGGCTGCAGCGCATTTCGACAAAGCCTCAAGCCTCCGCGCTTGAGGCCTTGTCATGCAATCCCCGCCAATTCAAGGTTTCCCGCGAAAATTCAGGCTTTTCTTCGTTTCCGCAGTATTCGACATAGAGGCCTTGAAACAAAATTTCATGACAATTGTAATTATTTGAAATGGGTATTTACCAACGCCCACCCGGCATGTACAATATTGCCAATAAAGAGATATAAAACCGTCGGTGGGAGTGTTTAGCCTTGAACATACCGGAACAAATTAAGACTCTGAAGAAAGAGCTGCTTAAAGAGGCGGAGAAGCATAATCTAAACCTTCAGCACCCTGCCGTATTAAAGCTCTCCTGCGACCTAGACGAGTTGATTGTCCTTCATATGAAATCTCATCCGCTGTAACGAGGAATGCAAAAAGGGCCGCCCCTGCAAGGGCGGCCCGACTATGTTGTCCCCCTATCAACCCCCCTCTTCCGCGTTGGTTTATGGAATCCCTCGTTCATTTTTAAGACGAGCCTCGTGACTTTGGGAGCCCAATGATTTAAAGTATCACCTTGGTAACCATTTCTTCCGTTAACAAGGGGGCGAACGAAATCATTTACGTCGTCAAATTCATCTACAGCTTTATCCTGCCTCCCGGGATTTTCATTGTGCTGCTGCTCATAGGCGCGTGGCGTTTGCGGAATCGCGAGAAAGCCGTTTCTTCCTTCTTATTGTTGGTTACATTCCTCTTTTATCTTTCTTCGACCGGCTTCATCGGCAATCTGCTCGTAGGGTCGCTAGAAAATAAGTACGCCCCGCCGCAAGTCGTTTCGGGCGATGTCATCGTTGTCTTGGGGGGCGGCGCGACAAGACGCACGCCGGATGTCGACGGCGAAGGCAACCTCTCGGGACCGGCGGCGAATCGGATCATTACAGCCGCTAGAATTCATTCGAAGACCGGTTACCCGATCATCCTTTCCGGCGGCCAGGTGTTCGAAGACACTGGGAACGAGGCGGAAATCGCGGAGAGGCAGTTGATTAGCCTCGGGGTGCCGCCTGAACGCATCATCGTCGAAAACAGATCGGTAAACACCGAACAAAACGCCGAATACGTGTCCGACATTTTGCGCAGCCGCAGCTTCAAAAAACCGATCCTCGTGACGTCGGCTTTCCATATGGAAAGGGCAGTCATTCACTTCGGCAACGCCGGCATTCAGGTTACTCCTTATCCGACGGACTATCATGTAAGCAAAGGGACGACGCCGCACCTTCATAGCTTTACACCGACAAATTTGGATAAAACCAGTTTAGCTTTAAAAGAGTATTTGGGAATTTTCGCGGCAAGATTCCTAAAAGGCGGCGCCGCATATGCGCCGTACCGGGGACATACCTTTTATAAGGTATGGAGGGATGTCTCATGGCAAGGAGATTGAGGGCAAGACAGCTTATGGCTAGAGGGGTGCCGATCCAAGGCGTCGTCATCGTTCTGCTCGCGATCGTGTGCTTCTTTCTGGTGAGCAAAATGTTCGGCAGCCATGATTCGGAAGCGGCGAAGGACGTGGTCGATACGTTCTACAGTCTCGAGAAAGAAAGCAATTTTGCGGAAGCTTGGGAACTGTTCCACCCGAACATGAAGGCGAAATTCGAAAAAAATCATTATATCCAAGACCGCAATCATGTGTTCATGCAGCACTTCGGGGTAACGACCTTCGAGTACGAGCTTGGAGCCGCGAAAAAAATGGAAGGCTGGACGATGTCTATGCAGCCCGACGCTCCGCCCATCGACGTGGTGTATCGGGTGCCCGTCGTCCAGCACTACAAGAGTAAGTTCGGTACCTTCGATCTCGTTCAAGATGTGTTCGTCGCGAAGCACGAAGGCGAATGGCTTATATTATGGTCTTATAAGTAGTTGTTTTGTAACGTCCTACGGGGAGGCGCGCTTATACCAAATCGCACGCTTCGACCGGCATCCAATGCGGGTCCTTGCCGTCCCATTTGACGTTGCAGCCGATCGGGTTCGTGAGCGGCGTCGCCACCGGCCTGCCGGCCAGTACGTCGGCGAGCGCGTTGTCGAGATCGTTCACGGTCATCTTGCTCGTGTCGCGCGGCTGGTCAACGCCTCGGCCGGTGTACGCGAGCTTCCGGTCCGCGTCGAACACGTAGAAATGCGGGGTCCGCAGCGCCCCATACGCCTTGGCGACCTCCTGCGTCTCGTCGCGCAAATACGTCCACGGGAACCGATGCTCGCGCATCCGTTCGACCATAAGCTCGAAGGAATCCTCCGGCTTCGTGTTGACGCTGTTCGCGTTAATGCCGACGAACGCGACGCCCTGCGGGATGTATTTCTCCGCGGTCGCGCGCGTCACTTCGTCCGAGCCGATCACGTACGGGCAATGATTGCAGGTGAAAAATACGACGAGCGCCTTCGCGTCCGCGAAATCGCGCAGCGAATACGTCTTGCCGTCCGTCGCGGGCAGCGAAAAGTCGGGCGCCCGCTCGCCCAGGGGCAACGTGAATGCCATGTCCAAGCACGCTCCTTCGTCAATGGTTTCTCCCCTATTTTTCCACAAGGGGACGCGGCTGTCTACCAGCCCATCCGTTCCCGCAGCTTCGTAATCTGCGCCAAATGGTGATTGCCGTGCCAAGCGTAGAGGCCCGCGTGGTTCGCGAGATCGGTCGGTCCCGAATCGGGGTGGACGAACGCGAGCGCCCACTGCTCCTCGCTCAACCCTTCCAGCACGTTCACCCACCTGGCGTGCAGCGCGCCGAGCAGCGCAAGCGATACGCCGACGTCCATCGTCCGGGCGTCGTCCAGCTCGGCCCACCGCTCCTCACGGTACGGCTTGATCGTCGGCCGCTCCTCCGTCAGCGCCAGCTTCAGCCGAACGACGCTGTTCATATGGCTGTCCGCCACATGGTGGACAACCTGCCGCACCGTCCAGCCGCCGGGGCGATACGGCGTCTCGAGCCGCTCCTCCGTCCAATCGGCGACCGCCGCCCGCAGCCGCTCCGGCAGCGCGGCGATCTCCGCGATCCATTCCTCCCGCTGCCGCGGCGAAGCCCCCTCCGTACGCGCGTAATGACCGATCGGATAACGCAAATCGTCCTGCATCGCTCCAGCCCCTTCGCCATGTTTTCCCAAGTATATCACGGCGCGGCGGCCGTCGGCACTCGCGCCCCCGGGGCCAAGTAAAGCGCGGGCACGACGCCGACCGCTCCCGAGGAGGCGTCCCGGTGGTAGACGAAGCCGTCTTCGCTGACGATGCGGACCATGCTCGCGCTGCTCGCGTACGGCGTCCGCAGCCAATACGGCTTGGCACCGCCCACGCCCGTCCCATGTCCGCCCTTCGCCGGCGCGAGGCCGCGTTCGATCGCGTACCGCGACAGCTGCCGGACGTCGAGCAGAAACACCGCGTCCTCGGTTTCGCGGAAGTACGCTCTCGCGTAATTTTGCTCCGCCCGCGCCGGCACGCTCGACCAATACAGCGGCTGATCGCCGCCTTGGCTGCGCCCTTTGTCCGCGGCGGCCACCGCGTTGACGAGCCGCGCGGGCTGGATGAGACGGCGCTCCTCCGGCGAGAACGCCTCGGCGAGGAACGGCCCGTTCAGCCAGCGGCGCACGTCGGACGTCTCCCAATCGTTCGAGCCGTAGTCGTCCGCGCCGCCGCCGGGCAGCCGCTCGTCCGACGCATCGAAGGGCATCGCCGCGACGGCGCCGTGCGCCCACAGCAGCGCCCCCTCCTCGGCATCGACGCGCAGCACCGTCCAATAGAGCGGCTCCCCGCGCCATGCGCCGAATCGGACGAGGACGCCCGGCTCAAGCGCGGCCGGCGCGCCGGCGGGCTGCGCTCGAGGAAGCCCGGCGCCGCCGGCCAGCGCGAGCGCAAGCGCCGCCGAGAGCGCCGCGGCCGCCGCCGCCCCTGCCGCCGCCCGCGCTCGCGTCGTCCGCGGCACGCGAACCCGCCCGACGCACCAGGCGACACCCGAAACGAGCAGCAGGTCGAAGCAGACCGAGAACAAAAACATATGCTTCTGCAAGTCGGCTTCGCCGTTGCCGAGCACCGGCACCGCGAGCTGCAGCGCCGCCGTCCCCCACAACAGGGCAAAGCCCAACAGGGCGACGCCCGTCCGGGCATCCTTCGACGGCGCGCGCAGCCATCCCCATGCCCGGTACAGCAGCCCCGCCGCATACAGCGCGAACGCCGCCGCGACGATGCCGAACGCGGAGCCCGCCGCCTGCTTGCGCGCCCGCTCCCACAGCGACAGCCGTTCCGCGAACTGGAACCGCTCCCGCTCTTCGTCCGGCTCGTAATTGCCCAAGTACGACGGACGTAAGTAGACGGCGTTCTCCGCCGACAGACGCAGCTTGGCAATCAAGCGTTCAGGGTGCTTCAAATAAAAGAGCGCGATATCTCCATACGTCGCGCGCTCGTACACCGCCTTCGAGAACGCTTCCCCATATATGTCGTACGGGGCGTCCGGCATGTAGCCGTGGGTGCCCGCCAGCGCCGCGTACTCCGGCGGAAGGCCGAGCTCCGCCGCATCGGCCGCCGGGTTCGGCGAGTCCTTCAGCACCCCGTAGAAAATCGCCTGGTAATGGTTCACCTGCTGCATCCACAGCGGCGTCTTCGCCAAAAACCAGACGGAGAACGCGAGCAGCGCCGCGCTGCCGGCTGCGATCATAAGCCGGGAGCGGACGTCCTTGCGCACGAACAAGAACGACGCGCTGAAGAGCGCCCCCAACAGGCCGACCGGCGCATTGGCGACCTTAGCGCCCGTAAACAAAAACCAGGCGGCGAAATACAGCGCGATCGGCAGACGCGCATTCGGCGCGCCGTGCAACATCCACGCGGCGCAGCCGAAGACGAGCGTCGCCGAGGCGAGAATGACGGCTTCGCCGTAGAGGGAATGAAAATAGAGGACATATCCCGTGTCGCACAGCATCAGCAGGGCAAGCAGCCCGTACGCGAGACGCGTGCGGAAATTGCCCGCATACGACGTCATCAAAGCGAGGCCAACCGCATGCAGCAACACATACAAAACCCCGAGGAACCGAATATCGAAGACGGTCGGATCCCCTCCCGCAAGCCGCTTCGCCGCATCGTTCAGCAGCATCGCCGCTTGGATGACCGGAAATTGCGAGCTGACGTAGCCGAGCTCGTTGTCCACGCCAGGGTCGACGATGCGGCGAACCGCAGTCCGCCAATCGTCCGTCGCCGAGGCACCTGCGATCGCGTACTCGCGGTAGGCGTGGAAGTAGCGGGGATGCTCGTTCGGGACAAGGCCGAGCGGCTGCGCCACGCGGGCGTAGTCGCTGTTGTCGGCCAGCCCGACGAACGGCGGAAGGAACAGCGTCGCGGACAAGACGACAGCGTAAACCAAGAATGCGAGCAAGAAACGCTTCCGTTGCATCGGCCCCTCCGAACATGGTTTTTCCTCCTAGGATTTCCCTTCCGTCCGCGTTCCAACCGCACGGCGAAGAAGCCGCCGGCGGCGCCGGCGGCTTTCTCAATGCGCGAGGCGTACTGCCTCGCAGCGCGTTACTTTCGCAGCTGCACGAGCAGCTCGTCGAGTCGATCCCACGTCTCGCCGATCCCTTGCAGCATGCCCATGTCGAGCACCTTCTGCAGGTCTTCCGCCGATGCATATCGAGTGCGGTTAAGCAGCTTCGTCTTGCCGTTCTCCTCGACGAACTCGATCGTAGAGATCGAAATAGGCATCCCTTCCACCGGATTCCCTTCCGAATCCGCAAAATAATCTTCCATCACGATCCGCTCCGGCTCCACGATTTCGAGATAAATCGCTTTGCCCCATGCCTCCATGCCGTAAAAGCCCTCTTGCCGTTCGTCCTCGCATTTCATGCAATATAACCAGGAGCCGCCCGGACGAAAGTCGACGTTGCATACCGGCAGCGTCCAGCCCCGGGGTCCCCACCAATGCTTCAAATGCTCTGGTTTCGAGAACGCTTCGAAGACGAGCGCGCGAGGCGCGTTGAACGTCCGCTCCAATATGAGCTCCGTGCCCTCCACCCGATGCGTCATTTGCGATGTTCCGTTCGTCATCATTCCATTCCTCCTGAAAGTATATGATTTCCCTCGACGCCTCCCGCCGGACTTCCCGTTCGTTCTCGTTGTATTCTTAATATACTGAAAAGGGAATATTCCTGTCAAGGAATATTTACAGTAAGACTTCTATCAATGTAGGGACGATCCAAACAAAATAACGGAATTCATTGTCCGCTATTTTCAAAGAACCCCCGTACAAGGCGAAATAACGGAACGAGTTGTCCGCTAAACCGTGGTTGTACGACTTTTCGCGCCGTATTTCGCCAAATAACGGACGCCTAGTTCCGCTATCGGGGTTCATTTCGGTCCAAACCGCAAAATAACGGACAACTCGTAACGCTATGCGAAAACGAAAAAGCGACGGAGCAAAAGGCTGCCGTCGCTTCATCAACTATACTGCTTTCAACCGGTCGATCGTCGAGCGTCTTGTCCGGCCTATGCAGCGCCAAGGACAGCCGTCCGTCGAACGCGCGGAACATCATGCCGTGCCCGCCGTCGCTCTCGTAACAGCGGCTCGCTCTGCTCAAAAAAAGGCGAACCCCTTTCGGAATTCGCCCATTGGCACCGCGTTCGCCGAAGACGGCTGTACGCAGCGCGGGGGACGGCGCTTTACCGCCCGCGCCCCGCGCCCCGCCGGCCCGCGCCGGGGCCCGGCTTGCCGCCGCCCGGTTTGCCGCCGCCGGCCCGCGAACCCCCGCGGCCCCAATCGGCGCGCCGGTCCGGCTTCGCGGACGTCTTCGCCCGCGGCTTGCCCGCGCCGGGACGCCCCGGCTTCGCCGGCGCCCCCGGCCTTGCGGCCGCGCCCGGCCGCCGCGGCTCTGGCTTCGCAGCGGCGTCGCCGCCGGCCGCTCGTTCGCGCAGCGAAGCCGGCGCTTTCGCGCGCGTGCCCGGGCCCGCCTTCACGATCGGCCCCCGGCGCTCGCCCGGCCGTCCGCCTGCCCGCGCACCCGGCCTTCCGCCCGTCCGTGCGCCGCCCGCCGTACGAGCCGCCGGCCGGCTGCCGACGTAGCCGTACGTCTTCTCGGAGCGCCGCGCGATCCCCTCGTCCTCGTCCTCGTCGTCGCCGTACGGCTCCGCGTCGAAGCCCGGCATCGCCTCGGCCCCGACGCCGAACTCCTCCATCCGGCGCCGCTCCGGCCGCTGGCCGATGCGCTCCTCGATGCGCGCGAACGCACCGCGGTCCTTCGCCGCCAGCAGCGTCACCGCGACGCCGGACTGTCCCGCCCGGCCCGTCCGCCCGATGCGGTGGATGTACGTCTCCGTATCGACCGGGACGTCGTAGTTGAACACGTGCGTGACGCCTTCCACGTCAAGTCCGCGCGCCGCCACGTCCGTGGCGACGAGCACCTGCAGCTTCGCATCGCGGAACCGCTTCATGACGGCCTCCCGCTTCGCCTGCGTCAAATCGCCGTGCAGCTCATCCGACTCGAAGCCGTTCGCCTGCAGCGCCTCGTTCAGCTTCTTCGCCCGAATTTTCGTCCGGCAGAACACGACCGCGAGGTACGGCCGGTACGTCTCGATCAGCCGGAACAGCGTCGCTTGGCGAGCGCGGTCCGTCGTCTCCACCACGATTTGGCGGATGTCGTCGAGCGTCACGTTCTGCGTCTTAATCCGGATGTCTACCGGCTTCTTCATGTAGTTCGCCGCCAGCTGCTTCACCGGACCCGGCATCGTCGCCGAGAACAGCATCGTCTGCCGCTGGGTGGCGCATTGCCGGATGATGTCCTCCACCTCGTTCAAGAAGCCCATCGTCAGCATTTGATCCGCCTCGTCGAGCACGAGCATCGAGATGTGCCCGAGGTGCAGCGTCTCCCGGCGCAAATGATCAAGCAGCCGCCCCGGCGTCGCCACGACGATATGCGTGTCGCCCTTCAGCTTATGCATCTGCGCCGCGACGTCCTGCCCGCCGTACACGGCGAGCACGCCGGCGCCGATCGTAGACGCCAGCTTCTTCGCTTCTTCGGTAATTTGGATCGCGAGCTCCCGCGTCGGCGTCAAAATGAGCGCCTGCACGGACGAGCGCTTCGGATCGATAATTTCCAAAATCGGCAGCACGAACGCCAGCGTCTTGCCGGTCCCGGTCTGCGCCTGCACGATCGCGTCGTGCCCCGACAGCAGCGCGGGAATCGCCTGCTCTTGCACCGGCGTCGGCGTCGCGATGCCGCTGCGCTGCAGCGCCTCCGCGAGCGCGCCGCGCACTCCTAACGCTTCAAAACGATTTGTCACGATAGTTTCCTCGATTCCATCCTTAAGGTATACGTTACAGTGTACCCGAAAACCGGGATACATGAAACATTTCCCTTAGACGGTCGCTTCGACTTTGGCGGAGCGCAGCGGGAACGACACCTGCACCTTCGTGCCGACCCCCGGCGAGCTGACCACTTCGATCTCCCCTTCGAAATGATCGACCAGCTTCTTGACCATGAATAAGCCGATGCCCTGCCCGCCTCGTTCTTCGTTCATCTTCTCGTATTTCCGGAACAAGCGGGACACTTGCTCGCTTGTCATGCCGACGCCCTCGTCGCGTACGAAGACATGCAGCCGTTGGTTCCGCGCTTCGACCCGGCACTGCACGCGGCCGCCTTCATGGCTGTATTTAATCGCGTTGCTGACGAGGTTGGAGATAATTAGCTTAAAGCCGGTCGCGTTCGCGAGCAGCGTTTCTTTCCCGTCGAGCACCAGCTCGTAAGACAGCTCGATGTTTTGCGTCCGCGCTTTGATCTGCATCATCGCCATTACTTCTTCGAGCAGCATCCTCGGCAAAACGAGCCGCCGCCGCCACAGCGCCTCCGAGGACAGCATCTCTTCGGTATTAATGATGTGCGAAATTTCGTTGTCGATCAGGTCGACGTAGTCGATAATCGCCTTCAACCGCTCGCGGTCGCGGGGCGATTCGACGTTGTCGCTGACGAGCCTCGCGTACGCTTTGATCACCGTCAGCGGATTGCGGACCTCGTGCGACACGACATGCACGAAGTCGAGCTTTTGCTTATATAAATCCATCTCCGACTCCAATTCCGCCTGCGCGGACAACGTCGGAAACGTCGTATCGCGATGAAGCCGATGCCTGTACAAACTTGAGACGACGAGCGCATCATCAGTCATTAAATATTCATGCGTTTTCAACAGCTCGTTTTGGATCGCCGCCGGCACCCGGTTACCGTCATAGGCGCACACCGTCAAATATCCCGCCTCGTTCAGCGCCAGGTCCGCTTTGCATTCGTATTCGCGCAGCCCCTTCAAAACATCCTGCCCGTCTTTCCAATCGACATGACCCCATAACCGCAAATCGCTCTGGTTTCGAACGTGGGGCACGACCAAATCGTCCAAGTTTTCAAGAATGCGTTCGAAGTGGAAATCTTCATATGTACGGTAGAACATATTTCTATCGATCGGGTACAAAAACAGATCCAGCACGCGCGGCGAAATGTCCTTTTCCAAAACGCGCCGAACGCTGTCGCAAATCTCGGGCGTATCGATGAAGAGAACGATCTGTTCCAGCTCGATGCCCTTTCGAATGAAGGACGCCGCATTTTGCAAATACATTTCTTGACTAGTGTGGAAATATAGAATATGCGATCCCGAAGGGACCGTCAGTTTACTTGTTAGCGAAATGCCTTTTCTTGTGCCCATTGCGCTCCCCGCCCCCAAGCTGCTCCATTGTAGAAGGTTTTGTATAACCATTCTACCGTAATTTGGACAACTTGAATACAGGAAGAAATAAAAAAACGCCCCGACGTTGCCGTCGAGGCGCCCTTCGTTTATTACAGTTTTACAACGTTCTCGGCTTGCGGGCCGCGGTTGCCTTGTACGATGTTGAACTCTACGCGCTGGCCTTCGTCCAGGGACTTGTAGCCGTCGCCGACGATTGCGCTGAAGTGAACGAATACGTCGCTTCCGCCTTCAACCTCAATGAAGCCGTAGCCTTTTTCCGAGTTGAACCATTTAACCGTACCTGTTTGCATATAACGTACCTCCAAAATGTGTTTTACCCTTAGATCTATTTCCATACAGAAATAAAAAATCACATTCGATAAAAGGGTATCATTGTAGCAAAAATGATCCCTTCCTGAATGTGAGTTAAGGTCTCATGTTTGACAGTTCCAACTTTACCATAGTTCCACTGGAAAAGCAACTTCCAAATGATAACGTTTTTTTGAGCTAGCCGTTCTCGAGCCGTTTCATGAAATCCTCCGCCGCGCTGTACCCCTGTTGACGCAAATACCAGTTGTTCGCGGCCGCCTCGACGAGCCCCGCCACGTCCCGGCCCGGCTGCATATGGATTTCGATGTACGGGATTTTAACGTCCAAGTACTCGGAAAATTTAGGCTCCAATTCCAGCTCGTTGTTGAGGGCGTCGTGCTCCCACTTCTTGAGCTCGATGTCGAGCACGATCCGCGTCTCCTCTTGAAAGGCGCTTCTGCCGTACAGCCGGGAAACGTTGATGAGGCCGATGCTCCGCAGCGCGAGAAATTCCTTCGTCTTCCCGTTGTGCGTGCCCAAAATCGTCTCCGGATTGATCCGCTTCAGCACGACGAGGTCGTCGGCGACGAGACGATGCCCCCGCCGAATGAGCGTATGCGCCGTTTCGCTCTTGCCGACGCCCGACTTGCCGCGAAGCAAAATGCCGATGCCCGAGACGTTGACGCACACGCCGTGGATGGCGATTTCCTCCGCCAGCGCCTTCGCCAAGTAGCCGTCGAGCAGCTCCTGGAACTTCGTCGTCGCCGCCGGCGTGCGCAGCAGCGGGATGCCTTCCTCTTCGCAATACTTCTTCAAATATTTCAGTCCGTCCTGACTGCGCGTCACGATAAAGCAGGGCGGATGGTATTTGACGATGTTTCCGATATGATGATTGCGTTCTTCTTCGGTCAGCCGGTGCAAATACGTAATTTCCTTGCGCCCGAGCAGCTGCACGTGCGCTTGGGGGAAATAGTCGAAAAATCCGACGAATTCGAGCCCCGGCCGATGGACGCGAGACTTCGTGATTTCGCGGTGAAGCTCCGTCGCGCCTGCCAGCACTTCCAAGGAAAACCGATTCACCAGCTCTTGAACCGTAATCGATTTCAGCTTCGCCAACTCCCTTTGGAACCGATTTCTTCCTTTTTCCAAGGTACGCCGATTCCCGCCGTTCGTCAACACGTTCACAGAACCTTCGACATTGCCTCGGCCGCGGTTACGATTCCGGCGCCTTCATGGCGCGCGCGGCGTATAGGATCGGCGTCGACAGAAGCGTTACCGCGAGCTTGATCAAATAAGTCGTCAGCGCGATCTGCACCCACACGTCGAACGGGTAGCCTTCCTCTCCGAGGAAGGCGATCGAGCAAAACACGATCGTGTCGAGCAGCTGGCTGACCGCCGTGCTGCCGTTGTTGCGGATCCACAGCTGACCGGGCTTCGGGAACGCCTTCTTCAGCAGCGAGAAAATTTTCACGTCCAAGTACTGGCTGACCAGGTATGCAGTCACGCTGCCGAGCGCCAGACGCGGCAGCAGCCCGAACACCGTTTCGAGCGACGACTGGGCGAAATCGGCCTCCGCAGGCTCGAAGCGGAGCGCCATCTGCATCATGACCGTCGAAGCGAGCAGGGCGAAAAAGCCGGTCCACACCGCTCTTTTCGCGGCTTTCTCGCCATATTTTTCGTTCAGCAAATCCGTCGCGAGAAAAATCGTTCCGTAAATCGTGTTGCCGAGCGTCATAATGAGCCCGGCCAGCTCGATCATCTTGACGACCTGCACGTTCGCGAGCACCGTCGCGAGCGCGACCCAGGCGTATAGACCGGTTCGGCCGAACAACCGGTAACATAGCAGAAACAGGCCGAAATTGACCGCGGCGAACGCCGCTCCCCACAGCAGGTTGAACATCCTCCGTCATCCTCCCTAGTTTTGGTTACGCGGGATGGTTGCGAACCGCGGCGCCCGTCGGGCGCAGGTTCATTATAACGGAGGCGCGCGGCAGGGCGCCAGCGTTAGGTTTGAAGCGGCAGCCGGACGGTGAACGTCGTGCCGCGGCCGAGCTCGCTCTCGACGCGGACGGCGCCCTCCATTTCTTCCACCATGCGGTAGACGACCATCAAGCCGAGGCCGGTGCCCCGCGTCTTATTCGAATAGAACGCTTTGCCCAGCTTGTCTATCGTCTCCCTTTTCATGCCGCCCCCGGTATCGACGATGTCGATGCACGCCGCGCCGTCCTCGCGGCGAAGGCGGACGGAAACCGTCTTCTCGTCTTTCGCTTGCGCGGCCGCCTCGATGCCGTTCTTCACGATGTTGACGAGCACCTGGCTCAACTTCCCGGCGTCGCCGCGGACGACTAACGTCCGGTCGAGCTCGCCTGCGGCGAGCGTCACGTTATGCAGGATGGCATAGGACGACATCGTCAGCATGGCCGCCTTGATCGAGTCGGCGACGAGGACGGTTTCCGGCTGGCTCGGCTCCGGCCGGGCCAACGTCAAATAATCGTGGATGATCCGGTCCGCGCGATCAATCTCTTCCACCGCGATGCGGAGATACTCGTCCCGCTTATCGGGGGCGACGGCTTCGCCGCCCAACAGCTGAAGGAACCCTTTCACCGCCGTGAGCGGATTGCGCACCTCGTGCGCGATCGCCGCCGACAGCTGCCCGATCATGCCGATGCGCTCGGCGCCGATGACGACTTGCTCCAAGCGAAGCTTCTCTTGGAAACTCTCGATCACGAAGACGGCCAGGAACATCGTGATGCAGCGCAGCAAAGGAATGAGCAAGAAATAGAAATAGAAATGTTCCGTCAGCGTCGACAGAGGGTAAATCGATAAATGCAGCGCTATGCCGATAACGAATAAGAGCAGCAAGAATCCAACGGCGATCGAGATCCTGCGGGCGTACGAGCCCGCGCGGTATCGGCCGGTCAGCAGCCAGGCGAGCGCCGCCCCCGCGATCGTCACGCCGACGCCCGGGAGCACGGAGCCGCCGATGATCAACCGGTACGCGAGGGACACGCCCGCCGCGACGAGGCCCGGGATCGGGCCGCCGTAAAAGAAAGCGAGCGCGAGCGGAACGTGCCGGAAGTCGAAAATATGCCCCTCCATAATGTCGACCACGGGGAACGACATGCAAAGCACGATCGATACGCTGTACAGCGCCGCGATTTTCGCCGTTTGAAAGCCGGGAATCCCCCGTTTGTAGTTGTGCACGAACGGCTGTTGATAGAGCAGGATCGGGACGACGACGAATTGGATCTGCAACAACAACTGTGTGACGGCATCGTTGCCCATACGTTCACTCATTTCTATGTGGCGGATTCACTATAAAAAGTTACATTTACTATAACGCAATCTATGAAACGTTAACAACGATCACCGTCCGTCCTGTTCGTACATGCGCGCCACCCGCTCGGACGCTTCCCGCAGGCTGCGGCGCAGCTCAAGCGGCTCGACGACGCGGGCGTCCGGCCCGTATCCGAGGAAGAACGACGTCGCCCAAGGAAGATAGGAAGGCGGTATTGCGCGGTGCGCCTCGCCGCTCCCGTCCGGTCGCTCCATCAGCCCCTCCGACAGCCACGGATCTGCGGACGCGCGGCGCATGCCGGCTCGCGTCAGCTCGACGACGAGCGTCAGAGGTTGTCCGTCGTCCGGCTCGAAGGACGGACCCTCGAACGGCTCGGCGTCTTCCTCCCGCTCCGGCGGTTCGCCGCCTGCAGGAGACAGCGACAGCACCCGGTCTGCCCGAAACACGCGCCGCCCGCCGCTCCGATCACAGTACGCCTGCACGTACCATAACCCGTTCATCGCGTACACGCCGTCCGGCCGGATGCGGCGGACGGTCCGTTCGACGGCGCCGTCGTATTCGATCTCGACGACCGCCCGGTCGAGCGCCGCCTCGAGCAGCCCGCGAAGATGCGGCGCTTTGACTTCCCTGGGGGGCACCCAGAACGTCAGCCTCCGCTTCAGCCGGTCGATGCGCCGCCGCACGTCGCCCGGAAGGCGGGCGTAAAATTTCCGCAAGGCGGACGCCGTCTCCGCCTCGAACGGCAGCTCCGAGTAGCGCTGCAGCGATTGCCCGGCGAAGAAGAGCGCCGTCGCTTCGCTATCCGTGAAGTGGATCGGCGGAAGCATTTTATCGTTCAGCACGCGGTACCCGCCTGCCGCTCCGACCTCCGAGTAGAGCGGTACGCCGAGCTCCTCCAGCTCCCCCAGATCGCGCATGATCGTCCTGCGGGAGACGCCGAGCTCTTCCGACAGCTCGCGAATCGTGAAGCGGCGCTTTTCGTTCACGATCAACATGAGCTGAATCAATCGCTGCGCTTTGTGCATGGCGAGACCTCCTTTTTTTCATGATGCGCGATAATCATGACACAATCTGGCACTATTATGCCGTAACGTTGGCGGTGAATACCATTTCGATTTCGCAAAGGAGCGATGCACGCTATGTCGACAACGAAAGCCGTATCCCCGATCCTCCTCGAGCTTTGCCAATTCCGCCCCCATCCGGACCTGCCCGACGCCGAATTCCGCAGCGCGCTGCGCACATCCCGAACGTTCCTCGAGAACTGCCCCGGTTTCGCCGGAAGAACGCTGCTGTATTCGCCGTCGTCCATGCTGTGGACGGACGCCGTCCGGTGGACTTCGCCTGCCCTCGCGCAGGAAGCGTTCGTCCGAATGGCGGAAATTCCCGACCTGCGCCCGCTGACCGAGCAGCTCGTCGACGTGACGATGCAGCACGTGCCGCGCGTCGACGAGCTGACGATCGGCGCGTCGCCGGCTCCGCAGGACGGGTGCGTGTACGAGGTGCTGACGTATCGGCTGAAGCCCGGCGTCTCGGCCGGCGAATATCGCGCGGCGATGGCCGCGTTCGGCGAGGCGGTCGCCCCGCTGGACGGCTTCGTCGGGCGGGAAGCGTTCTACGGCGAAGAGAGCGGCCTCTGGGTGGAGCTGATCCGGTATGCGGACCAAGCGGCGGCCCTCCGGCTCGGCCCGATCGTCATGGAGCTGCCCGCGGCAGGACGGCTGTTCGACGCTATCGATCAAGACAGCGTCGGCATCCATTTCGGCTCGGAAGCTTCGCTATGAACGCAGCGCGGCCCGGCGAATCACTTCGCCGGGCCGCGTTCCGTTCATACCGGAGATTCTTCGTCGCCGTGCATTTCCTTCACGGCCTGCAGTTTGCCGAGCTCGAACAGACCGATCACCTCGGTGTACAGCATGTCCGTCCAGCCGGAGGTGACGAGACCGTCCTTCGTCCGGGCAACGTACGCCACAGACTCGATGCCTTCCTCTTCGATCGCGGACTGCAAATTTTCGACGAGGAACGTCGGGGTCACCGTCGTTTCCCCGCCGGCTTCCGCCGACGGTTCCTTTTTCTCGCTCATGTTC
Organism: Paenibacillus sp.; assembly: GCF_035645195.1. NCBI lineage: Bacteria > Bacillati > Bacillota > Bacilli > Caryophanales > Paenibacillaceae > Paenibacillus > Paenibacillus sp. Next base: position 44,172 of record NZ_DASQNA010000010.1, read on the forward strand.
CGCCTCCTTCCTGCTTTGCCCATAGGTATTATGGTTGGACGAAGGCGGCCTTATACCGCGCGGCCCCGATTACCCGCCGAACGCGAGCTTCGCCGCCATGACGGCGCCCATGATCGCGACGGCCGGCAGCAAATTCGCCACCGCGATTTTTTTGATCTCGAGCAAATTGATGCCGATGCCGATGATGAGCACGCCGCCGACGGCGGACACCTCCGCGGTAACCGTCTCGATCGCCGCAGGATCGAACGCGCCCGCGACGCCGGCCGCTGCCAAAGCGATTAAGCCTTGGTACGCCAGCACCGGCGCCGCCGAAAACAGCACCCCCGCGCCGAGCGTCGATGCGAACACGATCGACAAAAATCCGTCCATAACGGACTTCGCGTACAGCACTTCGTGATCGTGGCGGACGCCGCTGTCGACCGCGCCGAGAATCGCCATCGCCCCGATGCAGTAAACGAGCGACGCCGTGACGAACGCTTTGCCGATCGGGGAACCGTCCCGGCGCGCCGGCACGATGCGCTCGAGCCAAGCGCCGGCCTGCTCGAAGCGCCGCTCGATCTGCAGCCATTCCCCGATGACGCCCCCCGCCGCGAGGCTGATCACCATCCAGACGTACTGCTCCGTCTTCATCGCCATCATGATGCCTAACACGCAAAGGGCGATCGCCATCCCCTGCACGGCCGTCCGCTGAAATTTCTCGTTCATTCTCGGCAGCAGCAGTCCTGCCGCCCCGCCCGCCACGATCGCTGCCGCGTTCACGAGGCTCCCCCATAAGATCATTTCGTCTTCCTCTTCTTTCCCGTAATGGCTTTCCCGCCGCTCTTGCGAAGCCGCCGTTACCTAGTGTAGTGCGTTTCGAGTCTCGGGGGAAGCCCTATTCGCCAAGAAGCTTTTAACCGATGCCGCCGCCGCCGCGCCTCCCCGGCCGCGGCTTCGACTTCGGCGCCCAGCCGACCTGTTCGTGCAGCGCTTCTTTCACCTCCGGCGGCAGCTCCCTCCAATGCATATCCAGCAAGGCGCCTTCCAGCGCATACAGCGCAATGATATTGGCCCCGGGCTCTCGTTCCCGAATGCGCCGGTACGCCTCGACCGACCCGATCCGCGCCAAATCCGCCAGCGTATGGATGCCGATGTCGGCCAGCCAACGTTCGCAGACCGCCCCGATGTTGCGTATGCGTATACCGTCCTTGCCGCGCATGCGTCCCGCTCCTTCCGTCCTACGATTTGTCCAACCCAATTGTATCTCATAACAGAGACAAGATTTGTCACTATTTATAAAAACAAATAGCCCTCGTCCGCGGACGGTCGAGGGCATGGCATTCGAGTTACCACGTCACTTCGATTTTGTGGTAATGCTCGTCGTAATCTTCGATGTGGAGCGAGCGGATTTGCCGGTCGTACATTTTGAAGTAGCCCCGAATAACCCCTTCGTTGAACGCTTTCGGCTGCCGCTTCGTATACAGCATAACGAAATGGCCGGGCTCGTACTTCAGATATTTAATCCGTTCGTGCTCAGGCGCGCCGACGATCGTCCGGTCGAACATGTTCGGATAATCTTCCAGCAGCTTTTCCAGCGTGTCGTACCCCTGTTCTTTCATGAACACGTCGCGCCCGGACAAAATGACGCGGATCCCGACGTCGCGAACGACCTGCGGACTCAGCTTGTCCGCGACGTCGTGCAGCATTTTCGTATACAGGTCCCAGGAATAATACGCTTCGGGGTCGACCTCTTCGATCAGCTTTTTGTACTCGGGGAACATCGCTTTCCCGGTCAGCAGCGAGCCGATGACGTTTTTCAAAAATACGCCTTTGAGCCGGGCGCCCGGCTGCGTCATCTCCCGTTTGTACGCCCGCACGTGTTCCACGACGATCCGCTCGAGCGCCTCGGCCGGCACCGGGCGGCTGAACAGAAAGCCTTGCGCTTCATCGCAGCCGAGCCGATGGAGCACTTCGAGCTGGCGCTCCGTCTCGACCCCTTCGGCGACGACCGTCAAATGCAGCGCATGCGCCAGCGTTAATATCGTGCCGACGATTTTCGCGTCGTTCGGCTGATCCGCGATGTCTTGGATGAACGACCGATCGATCTTCAGCTTTTGGATCGGAAATTTCTTCAGGTAATTTAGCGAGCTGTAGCCGATGCCGAAATCGTCGACGGAAATGACGACTCCGATGCCGTGCAGCTGCTGCAGCACCGCGACCGCGTGCTCGAAATCGGCGGCGACGCTTTCCGTAATCTCGATTTCGAGCAGATCGGGCCGGATGCCTGTCCGCCCGACTGCATCCTGCACCGCTTTCACGATTTGCCCCTCGTGGAACTGATTCGCCGACACGTTCACGCTGATCGGCACCGGCATTCCTTTGTCGCTCCACTTGCGGATTTGCAGGCACGCCTGTTCGACGACCCACGCGCCGATGTCGGCGATCAGCCCGGTCTTCTCCGCCAACGGGATGAACGCCGACGGCGGGAGTACCCCTTTGGCCGGATGGTCCCAGCGAATAAGCGCCTCGACGCCGGTCATCGTCCGGGAGGCGACGTCATATTTCGGCTGGAAGTATAGGACGAACTGCCGGCGATCGACCGCCTGCTTCAGCTCCTGCAGCAGCGCTGGGTCATCCGCATCCTCCAGCACAGCCGCGTTATAGTACTGGTACGGCGCGCCCTTCTCCTTCGCCGCGAACATCGCCCGGTCGGCGAGGTTGACGAGCACCCCGATATCGGAAGCGTCGTCGGGGTACACCGCGACGCCCATGCTGCCGCGCACCGGAATGCGGTCGTCCTGCACGACGAACGGTTCGTCGAACGCGTGCATAAGCTTGTGCACCCAATTCTCCAGCTGCTCGCGCTCCTGCACTCCCTCCAAGATGACCGTAAATTCGTCGCCGCCGACGCGGAACAAGTGCTGGTGCTCAGGGCCCGCCTGCTGCAGCCGCCCCGCGACTTCCTTCAGAAACAAGTCGCCGTTCGCGTGGCCGTACGTATCGTTGATGTGTTTGAATTTGTCCATATCCAAATAGATGACGGCGAAGCGGCGTTTTTTCTCCTCCGCGTTCAGCTTGAGACGCTGCAGCGTCTCTTTGAACATGCGCCGGTTCGGCAGCATCGTCAGCTCGTCGTGGAACGCCAAAAAATCGCTCCGCTGCCTCGCCAGCGCGCGCTCCGTAATATCGACCAATATCCCGTCGAGCCGGACGACGCGGCCGCCGTCGTCCTTGTAGGGGAATATTTTCGACTCCCCGTACCGAATTGGCCCGGCGCCGCGCGGCAGCTTCACCTCTGCGGCTATCGGCCGGCCCTCGAGCAGCTCGGCGAACCATTTGTCCGCCTCGCTTCCTTCTTCCGGAAAGATGACGTCCTTCCATATCTCCGGGTTTGCCAAGATGTCCTCCTTCCGCGCGCCGATCATGTCGGCGAACCGGTCGGAGACGAGCAGCATCGTCTGACCGAGCAAATCGAACGACCAGATGCCCACGTCCAAATTGTGCATGATCGTCTGCAACTGACTTTCCACCGTTTGGAGCTCGCGGCTCATTCGATCTTTCTTATGAATGTCGTGAAGCACCGCCATACGGGCGTCGCGGTCGCCGATGCGGATGGGGACGATCAATAAGGACGCATGCAGCCCGCTTCCGTCGAAGCGATCGAATGCCGCGTCGCGAATCAGGAACGGCGCGCTGCTGTCGATCGCGGCGGCGTAGCGGTCCGACCGGCCGGCGTTCAGCAGCTCCTCGGCGCTTCGGCCCAGCAATTCGTCCTTGGACGTCGCGCCGAACAGCTTTCTCGCCGACTCGTTCGCGTACAGCACGGCGCCCTCCCGATAGATGACGATGCCTTCGGGCACGCCCTCGAACGGCCGGGCGAAATCGTCGATTCCTTCGCCCGCGCCGTTCCGCGCCGCCTCGGCGGCGCCCGGGTCGCGCGGAAGCGCAAGCAGCGCCAGGAACAGGCCGACGAACGCCGCCGGCAAATGGATCGCAAGCTCCAACCACGCGTCAGCGGGCCGGAACGCCGTGTTCGTCGCCGCCGCCTGCACGAGCTCCGCCGCGATAAAGACGCCCGCAAACACGAGCAAGATTTTCAGCGCATGCTCCCTAAAATACGATGGACCGACCGAATTCGATTGCATGTCCTCCGCGCCCCATTCCGTCTGTCGAGTAGAAAATAAAAACCATCCCGGAGGGACGGTTTTCTCCCGGCATAGGGTTGCCGGGGCGGCTTGTAATTATTCGCCAAAACAGGATCGGGACGCCGTTATCGCTCTTCCTCCGGCTCCACGTCGATGACGCGCGCGGCGCGACCCGGGAGCCGGCGGCCGCAGGACGGGCAATATTTCGCGTCGGCCGGAGACGTTCGGCCGCAGGCGCAAACCGTCTCCTTCCGCAGCGTGCGCAGCCGGCGCTCGAAGTCGGCGATCTCCCGCTTCAGCTGCCGCACGGCGCGGCACCATTCCTCGACGCGCGCCTCCGCCAGCGCCGGCTGACCCGCCTCGCGCGCTTCGTACACTTCTTTCCCGATCATGGCCATGCATTTCTCGATTTCCCGGCGGCGCATGCCGATTTGACCGGCGATCTTCGTGAGCTCCATAGTCAGCTGCGCGGCGTCGGCCGCTTTCGACGCGCCGCGCTTCAGCTTGTGGATGAGTTTCAACGCGCTCCTCCTCCCTCCGCCGCGCGGCGGCCTTACCCGGCTACATCGGACGGCCCCCGCACTGCCGCACGATTTGGTCGGCGAAGCCCTTCACCATGCCGCAGGCGAGCAGCGGGGGCTTCTTCGAGCAGGTGAGGCGCAGCGTTCCTCCGCCGCGGTCCCAGGCGTAGCGGAAGCCTACGCTCACCCCTCCCCTGCGGATCGCGAACTCGCCGTTCGGCGCATCCGGAAGGGAGAACCCTTCCTTGCGGGCCAACGACTGGAGGGCCCGAAACACCTCCGGCGTAACACTCGTATAATTCCAAGGCTGGCAAGCTGCCAACGTCGCTCCCCCTCCGATTCCGTTGTACTACAGTGTATTAACGCGGGCAGCGTTTCATGAACGGACGAGAAGCCCCCGGCCGTTCGGCCGGGGGCTTGATCGCCTTGATTATGGTTTAGTTGTTACAGCATCAGCTCGACCCGATGCGTGCGGCCATCGTCGCGCAGCTCGACGTACGGCGCCTCTTCCGCATCGACGGGTTCTCCGTCGAGCGTCAGCCGGCGCTGGCGCTGCTTGGCGGCGTCGCCGCTCTCCGCGCCCTGATCCGTCCGGCGGACGACGATCTCGTACACGGCGCCGCCGAACCGATACCGCGCTTCGAAGCCCGGCCAATCCGCAGGGATGCGCGGATCGACGTACAGCCGGCCGGCGCGGCGGCGAATGCCGAGAATCCACTCCAGGCCGACCTGGTACATCCAGCCGGACGCGCCGGTGTACCAAGTCCAGCCGGCATGTCCTTCGTGCGGCGCCGCCGTGTAGACGTCCGCCGCCACCGCGTACGGCTCGCCGACGTATCGGCGCACCTCCTGCTCCGTGCGGGTATGGTTGATCGGATTCAGCATATGGAACAGCTCGAACGCTTTGTCGCCCTTCCCGAGCTGTGCCCACGCCATGATGCTCCAGAGCACGCCGTGCGTATATTGCGCCCCGTTCTCCCGAATGCCCGGCGGATAGCCTTGAATGTAGCCCGGGCTCGGCTCCGTCCGGTCGAAAGCCGGGGTGAGCAGCCGTACGACGGCCAAATCCCGGTCGACGAGCTCCCGGTCGAACGACGTCATCGCCTGCATCGCCCGCTCCCGCGGCGCCGCGCCGGAGATGACGGACCACGACTGGGCGATCGCGTCGATGCGGCATTCCGGGCTCTCGATCGAGCCGAGCCAAGCGCCCGCGTCCGTGAACGCCCGGCGGTACCATTGGCCGTCCCAGCCGTGCTCGTGCAGCGCGGCGGCGAACCGTTCGCGGGCCGCTCGGTACGACGCGGCGCGTTCCCCTTCGCCGCGCTCCGCAGCCAGCCGCTCGAACCGCTCCAGCACCTCGCACAGGAACCAGCCGAGCCAGACGCTCTCGCCTCGCCCGTCGGCGCCGACGAGGTTCAGCCCGTCGTTCCAATCGCCGACGCCGATGAGCGGCAGCCCGTGCTCGCCGATGCGCTGCAGCGCTTTGTCGATCGCGCGCACGCAGTGGTCGTAGACGGTGCCGGTTTCGTCCGAGCGGCGCGTCTCTTCATACCGCTCGTGCTCGCCCTCTTTCAGCGGCTCGCTCGTGAGGTACGGCACGACCTCTTCGAAGAGCGACGCGTCGCCCGTATGCTCGACGTACCGCGAGACGACGTACGGGAGCCACAGCAGATCGTCGGAGAACAGCGTCCGAATGCCGCGTTCCGTCTCTTCATGCCACCAATGCTGCACGTCGCCCTCCACGTATTGATGCGCCGCGTGGATGAGCGTCTGCGCCCGCGTCAGCTCCGGCATCGTGTGGAGCACCGCGAGAGAATCCTGCAGCTGATCGCGGAAGCCGTACGCGCCGCCGGCTTGATAGAAGGCGGTGCGCGCCCACATCCGGCAAGCGATCGTCTGGTACAGCAGCCAGCCGTTCAGCATAAGATTCATCTCCGGCGACGGCGTCGACACCTGCGTTTGCTCGAGCGTCCGATCCCAGAACGCCCTTGCCTCTTCGAACGCCCGCTCGCAGACGCCGGCGTCGCGGTATTTCGCGGCGAGGCCGCCGGCGCGCGCGGCCGACGACTCGCAGCCGAGCAGCACGTACAGCTCGGTCTCCTCGCCCGGCGCCAGGCGGAATTTCCGCTGCACGGCGCCGCAGGACGCGTGGCGGGCGCCGGTCCGCCCGGACAGCCGCTCCCGCTCGAGCGCCGCGGGACGCTCCGCGCCCCGGTTGCGGCCGATGAACTCGAGCTGGTCCGCCGTCCACGAGAGCGCGGCCTCCTCGGCTTCCGCTGCGCCGTCCGCGGAAGCGCCATCCGCGGAAGCGCCGCCCGCGGCAGTGCCGGGCGCGAAGACGCCGAGGAACGCCGTCGCCTCCCGGAACGTCTCCTGATACGCGTTGCGGGCGGTCAGGACGCCCGCTTCGGCGTCCCACGCCGTCACGACGTAAGGAGCGTTCGCCGCGCGCTGAACGCCGAGCACCCACTCGGCGTAATACGTGAGCGACAGCTGCCGCGGCGCGTTCGATTCGTTCTTCACCTTCACCCGCATGATTTTGATCGGGTCGTCGAGCGGCACGAAGACGGTCAGCTCGTGGCGGACGCCGTGCCGCGCATGCTCGAACCGACTGTACCCCCGGCCGTGCTCGATGGTATACGGCGGGGCGTCGGACGCGCCGGCGGGCGCCGCGGTCCAGAACGCGCCCGTCTCCTCGTCGCGCAAGTACGCGGCCTCTCCCGGCGGATCGAGCACCGGATCGTTCGACCACGGCGTCAGCTTGCATTCCCGGCTGTTCCGCCACCACGTGTAGCCCGTCCCGAGCTCGGAGACGAAGCACCCGAAGCGCGGGTTCGCCAGCACGTTGATCCACGGCGCCGGCAGCGGATTCCCGTGCCGCAGCACGATCCGGTACGACTTGCCGTCCGGCGCGAAGCCGCCCCAGCCGTTGAAGAACTGCAGGTCGTCGACCGCGGCCGGTTCTGCGGCGGCGGCGGTCCCGCTCTGCTCCGCGGGCGGCGCAGGCGCAACGGCGAGCGGCGGCGGTCCCTCGCCGGCGTCGGCCGGCGCGCGCAGCTGGGCCGGGAGGCTCGCACCGCCCGCCTTCAGCGCGATGCGCGCCGCGGCGAGCAGCAGCGTCCGGTTCGCGTCGGACAGCGTGTTCGCCGGGATGACATGGATGCCGGCCGCCCCCGCGCCGAACCGATCGACGCCGTTCTCGACGAGCCGCTGCAGCGCCTCCTGCAAATCCTGCGCATAGCCGCCCGCCGACTCGTTCAGCACGACGAGGTCGAACGGCAGGCCGAGCCGGCGCAAATATTCATGCCCGGTCAGCAGCTTCACGAGGAACGGCAGCTGGCTCCGGTTATCGATGTGGACGAGCGCGATCGGCCGGTCGCCAGACACCCCGAACGCCCATAAACCGGACTGCCCCTTCTCGTTGCGCGCGATGGAGTCGGCCCGTTCGCCTCGCAGCGGCGGGGTGTACAGCACTTGCCCCGCGAACCGCTGGAACAGCGCCGCTTCCTTATGCGTCAAATTGAGATTGCGCAGCTCGATGCGCGTGCGGTTCCACGCCATCCGAAAGCTCCGGTCCGCCTCCTGCCCGGCGGCGAGCCGCGCCGCGGCCGTCACCGCGGCGTCCTTCGTCTCCGCCACCGACAATACCGACAGCAGGCTGACGGAATCGCCGGGCGCGAGCTTGACGCGGCGGCGCATCGCGAACGCCGGATCGGCGACCGAGCCCGTCTTCCCGCCGAGCCGCGAGCGAATCTCCTGCGGCTCGGCGAGCCCGCGGCCCCGGCCGACGAACGCGGCCCGGTCGGTCTCGTATTCGGGCGGACCGAGCGTCGGCCCGTCGACGGTCAGCGCGTGCGCCGCCCACAGCGTCCGGTCTTTCGCCTCGCGCGGGCGGCGGCTCGCGACGAGGCAGCCCGACGCTTCGTCGTACGCCGTTCGCACGAACAGCTTGCTGAACGCGGGATGCGCGTCGTCGGCGATCGGGGAGGCGAGCGACAGCTCCGCGAACGTCGTCACCTCGATCACTTTCTCCTCCGCGCCGAGGTTCGCGATCGTGATGCGCCGCACCTCCGCGTCGGCCTCCGGCGACACGCACACCTCCATGGACGTGCGGACGTCGCCGTCCCGTCGAAGGAACGTCGCGCGCTCCAGCTCGAACGTGACGAGCTGCTCGTCCGGCTCCGCCCGGCAAGGGAAGTAGGCGGCGGACCACAGCCGGTCCGCGCCGACGTCGCGCAGGTAAATGCCGCTCCCCCACGCGTCCCGCACGGGATCTTCCCGCCAGCGGGTAACGGCGACGCCCTCGAAGCGGCTGAAGCCGGCGCCGGCGGCCGTAACGACGGTCGTAAATTTGCCGTTCGACAGCGTGCACATCTCCGGCGTCCGCGTATGCGGCGTCGAAAACTCGCGCACCTCCTCCGGATCCGGCGCCAGCCGCTCATGCGGCTCGTGCAGGCGCCGCATCGCCGGGTGCTTGATCAGCGCCGGCTTCATCGGCAGCCGCTCCTGCAGCAGCAGTTCGGCCGCGCGCACCTCCTTGCTGCGATGGAATCGGTCGATCATCGTCCGCGGCAGCAGCAGGTTGGACAGCGTCAGCAAGCTCATGCCCTGATGGTGGGCCATGAAGCTCTTGATCACCATGCACCGCTTGCCTTCCGGCATTCGCTTCGGCGTGAAATCGATCGCCTCGTAATAGCCGTACTCGCCGCGCGCGCCGAGCTCCTCCATGCGCCTTAGCGCCTGCAGCCCTTCCCGCTTCGCGAACGGCAGCGCCATGACCGTCGCGTACGGCGCCAGCACCAAGTCCTCTTCGAGCCCGCGTTTGAAGCCGAGGCCCGGGACGCCGAACGCCCGGTACTGGTAATTGTATTGATGGTCGAACGCGTAATAGCCGGACTCCGAAATGCCGAACGGCACGCCGCGCTGCCGCGCGTATTCGATCTGCCGTCCGACGACGGCGCGGTACGTCGTGTCCCACACCGTGTTGCGGTACGTGCGCATCAGCAGCCACGGCATCAAATATTCGAACATCGTGCCGGACCACGACAGCAGCAGCGGCTTGCCGCCGGCCGTCGTCATCGTGCGGCCGAGCGTGTTCCAGTGCGACACCGACACTTGGCCGAGCGCGATGGCGACGAAGCTCGCCTGCCGCGCCTCCGACGCCATCAGGTCGTACAGCACCGTGTCGCGCTCTTGGCGCATGACGTGATAGCCGAGCGAGAACAAATTCGACTTCGCGTCGAACAGCGGACGGAAATCGGTGCCGCGCACGAGCGCCTCGAGCCGGGCGGCGAGACGGCGCCCGCGCTCCGCGACGTCGCCCCGTCCCCCGCCCGCGCCGGCAGCGGTCCCGCCGCGGCTAGACGCGGCCGGCTCCGCGCGTTCGGCAGGATCCCCTGGCGCCGGCGGCTCCGCGACCGCGGTCGCGCCGCCGGGGGCGATTTCTTCCGCGAACGCCACTTGGAACCGATCGTCGTCGCGCCGCCCTTCCGGCGTCCCGGCCGGTCCTTCCCCGGCGGTCTCCGCCTGCAGCCACTCGAGCAACCCTTCGCGCACCGCCATGAGGCAGGCGACGAAGTTGCCGGAGTCGACCGTCGAGACGTACACCGGATGCAGCGGGGCGAGCGTCTCCGTGTCGTACCAGTTGTACAGGTGACCTTCCCATTTCTCCATCCGCTCGATCGTCTCCGTCGTCCGCTCCAATCGTTCGATCAGACCGGCCGTGTCGATGAAGCCGAGATCGCGCGCCGCGACCGCGCAGGTCATATACAAGCCGATGTTCGTCGGCGACGTTCGGTGCGCGATGCCGTTCGGCGGGTCGAACTGGACGTTGTCCGGCGGCAGCCAGCTGTCCTGCGCCGTGACGTAATCTTCGTAAAAGCGCCAAATGTCCTTCGCCAGCGCCCGCATGTCGTCCGCCTCCGCTCCGGCGAACGCCGCCGATTCCCGGCGAGGCGCCTCATCCAGCCAGCGGACGACGAGCGGCGCGGCGAGCCATACGGCGGCGAGCGCGAGGCCGATCGCCCAGACGGCCGGAGCGTCGCCCCAAGCGACCGCTGCGAGCGCCGTCGCGACCGCGAGCGCCGCTCCGCCGCCGACGCCGACGAGCGGCGCGCCAGCGCCCCCGCTCCGTTCGACCTCCGCTTGGCTGACCCACTCGAGCAGCCGCCGCTTCGAGACGAACAGCCGGTGCAGCGTGCGCAGAATCGCGTCGAGCATCAGCACGGCCTGGTACGGCAGCGTGAGGAGCGCTACCGCCGCGTGGCCGACCGCTACGCCGAGGCAGCGCGGCCGATGCCAAATCGCCGCCGGCGCGAGGCATTGGCGAACGATCGGCAGCGCCAGCGCCGCGAACGCGACCGCGTACCAGCGCAGCGCCGAGCCGGGCAAGGCGGGGGCGAGCAGCAGAATGGCCGTGAGTACCGGCGGCATCAAGCTGCGGCGCAAATTGTCGACGATTTGCCAGCGCGTCAGCGCGGACAGATCGATTCGCGCGACCTCGCCCTTGCGATTGCGCCCCTTGGCGCGCAGCCACGGCAGCAGCTGCCAATCGCCGCGCACCCAGCGGTGCAGCCGCTTCTGATGCGCGCGGAACGTAGCGGGATGGTCGTCGATCAGCTCGATATCCGACAGCAGGCCCGCCCGCAGGAAGCCGCCTTCGAGCAGGTCGTGGCTCAGCACCCGGTTGTCCGGGAACGCGTCGCGCAGCGTCGCTTGGAACGCGTCCACGTCGAAGATGCCTTTGCCTGTGAAAATGCCCTGCCCCACCGCGTCTTGATACGGGTCGGAGACGGCGTACGCGTACGGATCGACTCCGGGGTCTCCCGACCAGAGCGCGGCGAGCCGCGACCGCTGCACGCTCTCGTGGCTCATCCCGATGCGCGGCTGCAGCACGCCGTACCCTTCGACGACGCGCGTGCCGGCCTCGTTCAGACGGGGCCGGTTGTAAGGCAAATGCATCGCGCCGATCATGCGCTTCGCGCTCTCGAGCGGCAGCTGCGTGTCGGCGTCGAGCGTAATGACGTAGCGGATGCGCGGCAGCACGGCGGCGTCGCCGTAAGTAACGGCGTAGCTCGTGTCCTGCCCGCCTTTCAACAGCTCCGCGAATTCGACGAGCTTGCCCCGTTTGCGCTCCCAGCCCATCCACACTCCCTCGACCTCGTTCCACGTGCGGCGGCGGTGAAACAGATGGAACGTCGTCTCCGGATACGACCGGTTGAGCCGCTCGATCTCCGCTTTGGCCGCCTGCAGGACGAGCCGGTCCTGCGGCAGCTCTTCCGCGTCCGCATCCTTGAAGTCGCTCAGGATCGCGAAGTGGATATTCGGATCGCGGTTCGCGAGGTAATGCAGCTCAAGCCGTTCGGCAAGCGCCTTCACTTCCTCGATACTAGACCAAATGACCGGAATGACGACCATCGTGGCCGCCTCCTCGGGCACGCCTCGCGAGAAATCGTAACGCAGCAGCCGCACCGGCTTCTTCGCGCGTTCGATCAGCCAATGCGCCGCCGCCACCGCCCATTCGGCCGCAGGCAGCGCCAGCGCCAGCAGCGCGGCGGCCCAGACGATCGGCGTCCATCCCTCGCCGGCTCCGATCCATAGTCCGAAGACGGCCAGCACGACGGCGAACGCGGAGCCGAGCAGTTGGAAATATGTGCGCGCCGGGCGGCGCATGAGCCGGTTTTCCGGCAGCCGTCCCGTCTTGCCGCACAGGCGAAGCGCTTCGCGCAGCTCCGCGATCCCGTCGGCCTCCAGCAAATAATAGGCGGCGTTCGTCCGCCGCGAACGGAGGCCGCTCCGATCCGCCTCCGCGTCGAAGGCGGCGTTCGCGAGCTGGACCGCCTGCGTCGCGGCCAAATTTTCCGGCACCCGCATCCGCCGGGCGAGCTTCTCCACGCGGCGCCGCAGCGTGTCGCGGCTCCCGTCGTCCATGCGCGGGTAATCGCCCGCCTTCTCTCCGCGCAGCGTATGCTCGACGAGGCAGACGCGCTCGAACAGCTCCCGGCCCTGGAAGCGCGACAGCTTGCGCAGGCTGCCCATGAGGTTGCCGGTCGTCACTTGGTACGCCGCTTGCAGCTGGAACTCGTACGACAATATCGAGTCCAGGCTGTCCGGCCCGTTCTCCAGCTTGCAGACGAGCCACTCGCCTACATTAGCCATATCTTCGGCGTGCTCGCGCAAATGCTGCACGAGATGCACCGTCATCGCGCCGGACAGCGGCATCTGCTGCCCCGCGTCCTCGAGCGCCTCCTTGAGCCGCTCCGCCGTCAGCTCGGACGGCTTGATGCCCGCCAGCACCCGGTCGACGAGCCGGCAAATCGCGCGGCGCTCCCGGACCGTCTCCATCAAGGCGGCGAGCCGGCGAATGATTTCTATCTTCAGAAATAACGGCAGCGACCACGCTTCCGCGATCGTCAGCACCGAAACTTCTTGGTATGCGTTCACGTAGGCGGCGAACGTCTCCTCGTTCCACAAGCCGTCGGTATGCTCCAGATAATCGGAGCAAATGGACGAGACGCGCAGGCGCCCTTCTTTGCTAATATACGGCAGCGTTTTGAGCAGCGAGGAGGAGCGCTCCTCCTTGATCGACAGCGCTTCGGCTTCGAGAAATTCCGCGTGGTCGAGCAGCCACTCTTCGGCGGGCTGCGTACAGGTGCCGCGATCTTCATGCAGCGTTTTGACGAAATCGCGCAGTCGGTCCATGTCGGCCTCGATGTTTTTCCACAGCCGGGCGGATGACGTGCGCTTCATGAATGGGTCGTGTTGCAGCGCGAGCTTGTGCGATTCTTGCCTCATCTGTTCGTCATTCAGAAACATGCAGATCCTCCAAACGAGCAAGGTGGTAAATTACCGAACTTCATTACCATTCCTCATTTGGAAGATTTTTATTACATTTTCGACAAAAAAAGCGCCTCGTCCTCAAGGGACGAAGCGCGATTTCGGCTATTCTTACGCTGTTTTTTCCGCTATTCCTCGGACGGCTCCGCCGGCTCCCGCACCGCGTCGAGGCGGCGCGCCGGAGCGAATTTAGTGCGTCCGCTTGTAATACGTGATCGCGAGCGCGACCGCGAGCACGGACCCTTTCACGATGTCCATCGCGTAATACGGCACGGACAGCATGATGAGCCCGTTCGACAGGATGCCGATCAGCACCGCGCCGGCGAACGTGCCGAACGCGTTCGGCTTGCCCGCGCCGAGCACGGAGTAGCCGATGAACGCGGCGGCGACGGCGTCCATCAAATACGGCGCCCCCGCGTTGACCTCGGCGTTCATGACGCGCGCTCCGAGCACGATGCCGCCGACGCCGGCGAGCAGCGCGGAGATGACGTACGCGGCCAATCGGTACTTGCTGACGGCGATGCCGGACAGCTTCGCCGCCTCGGGATTGCCGCCGATCATGTACATGTACCGCCCGTGCTTCGTATAGTTGAGGAACAAGTGCACCGCCAGCACGACGATCAACATGACGACGATGATCCAGGGCACCTGCCCGATCGCGCCGAACCCGTCCGGAATGATGCCGGTCGCGAAATCGCCGTTCGGCAAAATCATGTTCTCCGAAATCGTCGCGCCCCGCGTGTACGTAAGCGCGATGCCCTGGAACACGAACATCGTCGCGAGCGTCATCAGCATGTCCTGAATTTTGAAATTGATGACGAGGAACGCGTTGACGAGGCCGACGAGCAGGCAGAACGCCAGCGTCAGCGCGAGGCTGACGCCCGTGCCCTGCCCGTGCCAAACGAAGAACGAAATGACGAGCGCGTTCGCGAGCGACGCCGTCGAGCCGACGGACAGATCGAAACCGCCGACCGCGAGCGAGACGGTGAGTCCGATGGCGATGATCGTCACGATCGAAATCGAGCGCAAAATCGTCACGATGTTGGATCCGCTTAGGAAATGGTCCGTAAGCGTTCCGAACGCCGCGATCAACAGCGCGATCGTGATCAGCGTTCCATACTTGTAGAGAAAGTCGAAAAATTTAGTTCCCGCACCCGCGCTAGTCATCCGTTACCGCCTCCCGTGCTGTACAGCAGCAATTCTTCTTCGTTCGTCGCCTTCGTGTCGAGCTCCTTCGCGACGCGTCCGTCGTACATGACGTACGTTCGGTCGGTCAGCCCGACGATTTCCGACATTTCGCTCGACGCGTACATGACGCATTTGCCCTGCGCCGCGAGCCCCGAAATGAGCGCGTAAATGTCCCGCTTCGCCCCGACGTCGACGCCTTTGGTCGGCTCGTCGAATAGATAAACGTCCGCGTCCGCCAGCAGCCATTTGCCGATCGCGACCTTCTGCTGGTTGCCGCCGGACAAGTTTTTCACTTTGGCGCGCTCATTCGGCGTCTTGATGCCGAGCGAAGCGATCAATCCCGCGGCGGCTTCCTTCACCTTGGCGTCGCTCACCCACGGCCCGAACGACGTGAAGCGCGACAGCGTCGCCGCCGTCACGTTCGCCGCGACGGACTCCTCGACGAGCACGCCTTCGCGGCGCCGTTCCTCGGGCACGAGCGCCAGACCCGCGCGAACCGCCTCATGCGGCGACCGCGGCAGCCGCAGCGCGCGCCCGCGCAGCGCGATCGTCCCGGACGCCGTCTCCGACGCGCCGAACAGCGCCCGGCACAGCTCCGTCTTCCCGGCGCCGACGAGCCCCGCGATGCCGACGATTTCGCCCGCGCGCACCTTCAGGTCGACCCCTTTCACCTTGTCGCCGTCCCGAATTCCTTTCGCCTCGAAGACGACGTCCCCGATTCGCTTCGGCACGTGCGGGAACTGGCCTTCCATTTTCGCGCCTAGCATGTGCTCGACGACCTGCTGCTGCGTCACGTTCGACAGCAGGTCGCGCGCGACGAGCCGGCCGTCCCGCATGATCGTGATATCCTCGCAAATCTCGTACAGCTCCGGCAGCCGGTGAGAGATGAAGATGACCCCCACCCCTTCCGATTTCAGCTGCCGCACGAGACGGAACAGCTCGTCCGTTTCGCTCCGGCTGAGCGGCGCCGTCGGCTCGTCCAAGACGAGAAAGCGGCACGAGCGCGACACCGACCGGGCGATCAGCACCATCTGCTTCTCCGCGAGCGTCAGCTCCTGCGCGAGCTTCCGCGTCGGGATGGCGACGTTCAGCCGCCGCAGCACCGATTCCGCCGCGCGGTGCAGCTCGCCCCAGTCGACGCGGTGCCGCCCGCGGGTATCGTGCACGAGCGCCTCCATCATAATGTTCTCGCCGACGGACAAATACGGCACGAGCGCCGTATCGACCTCTTGGTAGACGATCTGGATGCCGAGCTCCTTCGCGTCCTTCGGCGACCGGATGCGCACGCTCCGGCCGTCGATTTTGATATCCCCCGTATAATGATCATAGGCGCCGGACAACACCTTCATGAGCGTCGATTTGCCCGCCCCGTTCGCGCCGATCAGGGCGTGAGCCCTTCCCGCTTCCGTGCGGAAGTCGACGCTGGAGAGCGCTTGCACGCCCGGGAAGCCGATCGAAATTTGACACATCTCCAAAACGCTAGATTTCAAGTCTCCCAACATGCCCACCTTCCGCTCCGAACAGGATAGAGCGCCCTTATCCGAAGGGACAAGGGCGCCGCAAGTGACACTTCATTATACCACGTAACGATTACTTCGCGTTCGCTTCTTTCAACGCCTTCATCCAGTCTTCTTCGAAGGCGTCCGTCGTGCCCCAGCCCGGGATGATGTCGGCGAGCGTCACCATATTCACCGGCTCCGAGGACTGCTTCAGCGTCGCTTGGTCGATCAAAGCCGCTTCAAGGTTGTACGTCGGCGGCGTTTCTTCGCCGGCGAGCTTCTTCGCGAGCAGGCGGACGTTGACCGCGCCGATCATTTTCGGATCGACGGCCGCCGTAGCGACCCAAGGGCTGTTCTCTTCCTGCATGATCTGCAGGTCGGCGTTCGATACGTCGATGCCGTAAATTTTGATTTCCGTCCGGCCCGCTTCGATCAACGCGCGCGCCGCGCCGATCGCGAAAGCGTCCCACGTCGCGAAGATCGCGTCGATTTCGCCCTTCGGATGCTTCGTCAGCATCGCAGCGACTGCGTTTTGCGTTTCGACCGACGTGTTCGCGTTCGCGACGCCGAACCGTTCGACTTCCTTGATGTTCGGGTACTTCTCGAGCGTCGCTTGGTACACGTTGTTGCGGCGCACCATCGGCGGGAAGCCGTCGACCCACAGGTAGACGATCTTCGCCTCTTCGCCCTGCTCCTTCACGAGCTGGTCGAGCGCGTACTGCGCGAGCGCTTCGTCGTCCTGCGACGTCAGCGTTACGTTCTCGACCGCGGACAATTCGCCGACGGAGTCGAACGCGACGACTTCGATGCCTTTCTCCTTCAGCTTCTTCACCGCGTCGACCGTCGCCGGATCGTCGCCGTGCGAGATGACGACGCCGTCGTAGTCGCCGTTCGCCGCTTGGTCGAGCGCGTCGAGGAATTTCGCCGTGTCGCCGTTCGCCGAGAACGTATCGACCGTAAAGCCGAGCGATTCGCCCTCTTGCTTCGCGCCGGCGAGGAATTGCGCCGTATGATCGTCGCCGCCGATTTTGCGGATGACGTTGATTTTAATGTCGCCCTTCTCCGCGAGCGCCGCAGGCACGTCGACCGCTGCCGCAGGCTGCGCCGCCGGTTCGGCGGAACCGCCGGAAGTTTCGGTTGCCGCTTGTCCGCAGCCCGCCAATGCCAATGCGGCGGCGAGCGTCACGCCGAGCGTCGAGCGAAGCGTATGTTTCAATTTCATTGTCTATCTCTCTCCCCCAAATTTAATTACAAGTAATCCTATCGGATTTATCAAAAAGCGTCAATAGTTTTATAGATTTCCCGGGATGCATAACGCGCGCGCGTTTTTCCAACAATAGCTTTTGTTCCAAAACTCTTGATTCGCGGGGAGGATTCCACCTTGCTCGACCAATTGGAAAGCAATTACGATTGCTCGAACGCCGGCGACGATTTGCCTAAGCTGATGCGGGAGCTCGACATGTGGAAAGCGAAAGCCGGGGACGACGCGTCCAAGGAATGCATCGAAACGATCAACCGGCTGGAAAACCAAATCGCCTTCATTCGCAACAAGTGCGCCATCCCGCATTGACCCGCGAGGGCGTACGAAAAAAAGAGCGCCGAGGAGAACGGCGCTCTTTCCGATGGATCAATAAGCGAGCGCGAACAGTCCGTCGATGTGCGACAAATAGCGGGCGTTGCTCGCTTTCTTCATGAGGGACGCCGGCAGGCCGCGAAGCTCGATGCCGTTCTCGCCGATCATGCCGATGCCGTCTTTGCGGCCGAGGCTCGCGAGCGTGCCGGAGAATACCGGCTGGAACGTCTTCATCGAGCCGCCGCGCAGCGACGCCGCGATGTTCGCGCCGACGAGCTCGCCCATTTGCCAAGCGAGCTGCGCCGTCGGCGGGTACGGACGGCCTTCCGGTCCGAAGACGACCGCGCAGTCGCCCGCGAGGAACACGTCCGGATGGGATACGGATTGCAGGTGCTCGTTGACGGAAGCGCGGCCGCGGTTCACTTCGATGCCGCAGTTCGCCACCAAGCTGTGGCCCTGCACGCCGCCCGTCCATACGAGCGTGTTGGTTTCGATCGTCCGGCCGTCCTTCAGCGTAACGACGTTGCCGTTCACTTCCGTGATCGGCAGGTTCGTGAGGAACTGCACGCCGCGGCTTTCCAAGCTCGTGACCGCGCGCTCAATCAATTCTTTTGAGAACATCGGCAAAATCGTAGGCATCGCCTCGACGAGGTACAGCGACACGTCCGCGAAATCGACGCCCGCTTCGCGGCAGTAGCCCGGAAGCTCGTCCGCCAGCTCGCCTACCAGCTCCGTGCCGGTGAGGCCGCCGCCGCCGATGACGAACGTCGCGTCCGCTTTGTTTTTCGACGCGCGGTACGCCTTGAGGCGCTCCTTCACGTGCGCGAAAATGCGGTTCGCCTCGTCGGCGGATTTCAGGGTGAAGCTGTTTTCTTTGAGGCCCGGGATGCCGAAGAAGTTCGTTTCGCTGCCGAGCGCAAGGACCAGCACGTCGTAAGCGTACGAAGAACCGTCTTCCATAGAAACTTTCTTCGCGGACGGGTCGACCGATTGGACGGCTCCGATTTTCACGTTGATGTCTTTGCCCTTGAACAGCTTGCTCAGGGGCAGCGCAACCGCTTTCTCGGATACGTTGCCTGCGGCCAGCCGGTGGAGCTCGGTGATGATTTGATGCGAGTCGTATTTATTGATGACCGTGATCGACGCTTCCGCCGCGGTCAAATGCTCGCGGGCGGACAGCGCGCTGAGCAGCCCGCCGTAGCCGGCGCCGAGGATGACGATATGTTTGCTCATGGTTCGCTCTCCTTACCCTTGTCGTTTTCTTTCGCCGAGAATGTCGAGGTACGCTTGGCTTATGCGAAGCAGCTTTTGCACTTCCGGATCTTTCAGCATTTTGAGCATGCCGAACAGGCCGATCGTTTCTTGGCTCTTTTCCGCGCGGTCCTGCGCCTCGATAGCGGCGGACGCGTAATATTTCACCGATTCTTCGACCGGCTTCAGCACCTCTTGAATGCCGCCGAGCGTATCTTGAATGAGAACGCGGTCGGTGACGATCTTTTGCGCGAAATCATACGCTTTGGTCAGCTGCGCCGTCATTTCCGCCAGCTTCGGCAAATTGTCGATGAGCGCCGTCAGCGCCTCCTGCACTTCCGGCTTCAGGAGCTGCTCCAGCACCTCCGGCTGAACCGCGGACTTCGCCGCGACTTGCTCTTTGCTTGCTACACTCGCTTCCATCTTGCTTCGCTCCTTCGTTGTTCGGATCCGCGAACGTTCGGCGGGGGATTGTGAAAGGTATCACATAGTAGTGCGTGTATCCGTGGAATCCTTCATTGTGCTTATCATTTATTATATTACATAAAGCGTTAGATTTCATTAGTTATGTGAAATTTGTCACATAAATATTTTTAATCGGGGTGACAACCTCCGAAGAAAACAGCGTTCTCGCGATAACAGCGCCCCGTTCCGCGACGAAACGAGGCGCTGCGCAAAGTTCCGGGTTCAAGCCGGCTCTTCTTCGCCCGGCGGCTCGACGATGACTGCGCGGCCGTCGAACCGGAGTGCGACTTTGTCCGCGACCCGCATCTCCTCCAGCATCGCTCTCGGAATTTGCAGCCGCCCCGCCCGGTCCAGCGCCGCGTAGCGCGCATGCGGCCGCGCTGCCTCCTCCGCGCCGGTCTCCTTGCGCTTCAGCCATTCAGCGCTCGTCATGCCGTCGCGGATTTCCACGATGCGGTCGACGCTCTCCGCCGTCGCTCGGTCGTGCGTGACGATCAGGATCGTGCATCGCGTCTCCCGATGCAGCCGGCGGAACGTCTCGAGCACCCGCTGCGCGTTCGCCGAATCGAGCGCCCCCGTCGGCTCGTCGGCGAGCAGCAGCCGCGGGCGGTTGGCGAGCGCGATCGCGACGGCGACCCGCTGCTGCTCGCCGCCGCTCATCTCCGCGAGCCGATGGTGTCTGCGGTGCGCCATGCCGACGCGGTCCAGCAGCTCGAGCGCGTATGCGCGGTTCGGCCGGCCGACGAGCGCCATCGGCAGCTCGACGTTCTGCAGCGCCGTCAAATACGGCAGCAAGTTCCGCGCGGGCTGCTGCCACACGAAGCCGACCGCGCTGCGCTTATATTCGATGCGCCGCTTGTCGTCCAGCTTCGTCAAATCCCATTCGCCCACGACCGCTTTCCCCGCCGACGGCCGGTCAAGGCCCCCTAAGATGTTGAGCAGCGTCGATTTGCCGCTGCCGCTGCTGCCGACGATCGCCGTCAGCTCGCCCTCGTCGACCGACAGGTCGAGCCCTTGCAGCGCCGCGACCTCGACGTCCTCCGCCTTGTAGATTTTCACCAAGCCTTCGCAGCGGATCATGCGCGTCCTCCCCTCCCGCCGTTCATCGTTCTTCGCCCAGCTTGATCGCTTCGTGCGCCCGCAGCCTCGTCATATACCGAAGCACCAGGAGCAGCCCGGCCGCCAGCATGACGGCCGCGACGACGACGATGCGCAAGCCGTCGGCGCCGTCCGCGACGAATCGGAACGGCGGCGCACCGCCTTGCGCGTCCTCGAGCAGCGGCAGGAACAGCCGCGCGGCCGCGTTCCCGAGCAGCAGCCCGCAGCCGATCGATAAGCCCGCAGTCAGCGCCTGCTCGAGCAGCACCATGCCGATCAACTCTCTCCTGGTGACGCCCGCCGCGCGGAGAGTGCCGAACTGGACCGTCCGCCGCGACAGCAGGAAAAACCAAAACCCGAGGTACCCGGCGAACGTGATCGCGATCGCGAGCAGGAAGCCCATGGTCAAGATGCCCTGCAGGCCGCCGTGATTCGGGTGGTTTTTCCGGTCGACCAGCTCGCCCCTCGCGTCGTCGACGCGCGCGAGCGGGAGCCCGTCCCGGACGAGCTTCTCGACGGCGGGCCGAAGCGGCGCGCCCGGCTCCATCTTGAGCCAAATTTCGTACGGAAATTTCGGCGCTTCCGAAAATACGTATTCGAGGTTCGCGACAACGAACGGCCCCCGCTCCGGATCGAGCGTCGGGAAGTACGGGATGACACCCGCGACGACGAAGGCGACCGGCGTCTGTTCGTAGCCGATTCTCAGCTCGAATTCGTCCCCGGGCCGAAGGCTGAGGCTCGCCGCCATCCGTTCGGAGACGAGCGCCGCCTGCGGATGCGAACCGAGCGCATCCAAGAAGAGGAACGGATGGACCGGGAACAGCCGCTCCGCAAGCCAGGCGGCGTCCGCCGCCTCCGTGTTGACCAGCGCGAGCAGCTGCGCGGTTCCGGCGGGCTTGCCCGCCGCCGACGCCTTCGCCTCCGCGCGGAGCACTCTCGCTTCGGCCGCCACGCCCGGGAGGCCGCGGTACCGGTCGAAGGGCGGCTCGGTATAGTAAATTTTGTGGATGTCGCGCCGATCCCGCTCGCCGTCCCACACTGGGTGCAGCACAGCGTCGGCACCGTACCGGTACAGGATCCGTTCGATCGCGTTCGCCTCGAGCGTGCGCGCCGCGGCGGCATCGAAGACGCCCATGCCGATCGTCATCATGAGCAGCAGCATGACCGGACGGTATTGGCCGGAGTCCCGCGACAGCTGCGCCAGCGTTACGTAGATCGGCGCGGCGAGCCGCCCTTCGCGGATGCGGCGGAGCAGCGCGGCGAGCCGCGGGAACAGCCGCAGGACGAGGAGCGAGCCGCCGAACAGGAACAGCGCCGGCAGCAGCGCGAAGAACGGCGACGCCGCCCCGCCGCCCGCGGCGAGCGGCGCGGCGCCGGAGCGCGCGAGCGCGTACCCGCCCAGCGCGGCCGCCAGCGCGGCGGCGTCGGCGAGCGGCGCGAACCGGGAGGAGGCGTCCGCCGCCGCGTCCCGCTCCCGGGCGAAGTCGACGACGGACGTCTTCGCGTGACGGAGCGCCGGCAGCGTATTGGCGGCGACGGACAAGAGCGCCGTCGCCGCGCCGGCGAGGAAGGCGGCGGGCGGCAAGCCCGCTTCGAATGCGCGGCCGCGGACGAACGACAGGAAGCCCGACGCCGAACCGATGCCCTGCGCGAGCAGCCAGGCGGCCCCGACGGCGGCCGCGAACGCCGTCGCCGCGAGCAGCGCGCTCTCGAACGCGTACGCGGCGACCACTTGGCCGGGACTTGCGCCCCGGCCCGCCAGCACGGCGATGTCCGCGCGCTGCCGTTCGAGCGATTGCCTGGCGTTCGCGGCCGTGTAATACAGAATGAGCGCGAGCGACGGCGCCGCCAGCGCGAACAGCATCGCCAGCAGCGCGCCGTTCTCCCGCCGGATGGCGCGCATCGTGTCCAGGAAGGACAGCTGCACGGCCGTCCCCTCGAGGCGCTGCGCCAGCCGGACATCGGCGCGCTCCAGCTGTTCGATGACGCGCCGAAGCTGGCCCGAACGCAGCTCCGACGCGTCGAACGCGTAATACCAGCTTACCGCGTCGAGCCGCGCCTCGCGCCCTTCGACGAAGCGGCCCACGAACGCCTCCGGCGAGACGAGGAGCAGCGCGTCGGGAGCGTCGCCGAAGGCGTGCCAGCGCGCCTCGCCCGCGTCCTTCGGCCGGAACGCGCCGACGAGGCGCACCCGCACCCGGGCGCGCGCGCCGCCGTAGCCGTCCGTCTCGTAGACGAGCCGTTCGCCGACGCTCCAGCCGTTCCGCGCGAGCGCATCCTCGTGCACTGCCGCCTCGATTTCCCCGCCGCCGCCCTCTCCCGGGCCGCCGCCCGGGTCGCCGCCCGGCTCGGCGCTCGGCGCGGCGCTCATCCAGCGCCCCCGCGTCAGCTCGGCGGCCGCTTCCAAGTCTCCCTGCGCGGCCAGCCGCATCCGGACGAACCGGTTCGGCGCATCCTCCGCGCGGACGTTGGCGGTGCGCAGGCTCCACCGTTCCGCGAACTCGAGGAGCGGCAGCCCGAGCTCCGCCGGCCATTCGCCTCGCAGCCAGGCGGCCGCCGCCGTCACGTCGGCCGCCTCCGCCGGCTCGGTTCCCCGCGGCTGGTATTTGATCAACAGCGACGCGGGCGCAAGGCCCCCTTCCGCCTGCTTCAGGACGTGGGCGGCCACTTGGCGCAGCGCGCCGTCCCCGTACATCGGGATGCTCATCGCGAACGCGATGGCGACGAACAGCCCGAACCAAGCCGCCAGCGCGGACCCGGGCGTTCGGCGCAGCTTGTGCAGCACGAACGGCAGCAGCCGAATCATGGGCCGATCACCTGCTGTCCCTCCTCGAGGCCGGCCACGATCTCCGCCTCCGTCGTCGTGACGAGGCCGACCTCGACGGTCACCTCCCCGACGCTGCCGTCCTCGTGCCGCGCCAGCACGTACCGCCGCTCGTTCTGCTCGCGCAGCGCCGCGGTCGGGATCAAGAGCGCGTCGACGCGCTCCTCCTTGACGGCGCTGACCGTCAGCGGCATCCCTTCGACGAGCCCCTCCGGCGGATTCTCCAGCTCGAGGATGACCTTGCCCGAGGCGGGATCCGCCGGATCGACGGCTTCCCGCGGATCGGGAAGGCGGCGAATCGTCGCCTCGACGGCGCCGTATCGATTGATCCGCACCTCCGCTTTCATGCCCGGCGCCAGCAAATCCCTATCGGCGGCGCCTAACGCAGCCGCGGCGACGAGCCGGCTCGGGTCGGCGATTTCGCCGATCGGCGCGAACGCGGCCGGCGCGTCGCCGACCTCGGCGTCCAGCGACGCGATGACGCCGTCGAACGGGGCGTGCAGCTTCGCGCCCGAGAGCCGGCTCTCGAGCTGCGCGCGCTCCAGCCGCAGCAGCTCCAGCTGCAGCCGCGCCTTCTCGACGGCCTCCGAATCGGCCGACGCTTCCCGCAGCAGCAAGGTCAGCTTCTCCTCGGCCTCGAGCTGCTCGAGCTCTTTGCGCAGCCGCTGCGTCAGCAAATCGGCGACGTCCAGCTCCGCGATCGGCTGTCCGGCCCGCACCGCGTCGCCTTCCCGCACGTACAGCTTCGCGATGCGCCGGCCCTCCTCCGCGAAAAACAGCGGCTCCTTCTTCTCGGCGATCAACGTGCCGCTCGCGGTCGCTTTGACGGCGAGCGTCCCCCGTTTCACCGTATAGACCGGCTTCGGGTCCATCCGGAGCGGCCGCACGTCGGGCAGCGCCTCCCGCCGCGGCTCCTCCGGCAGCAGGGAGCAGCCCGCCAGCGATCCCGCCAGCGAGGCGGACAGCAAGCAGACGCCCAGCGCCGCCGCCAGCCGCCGGTTAGACCAGCCGCCCGTCCTCCAATTCGTAAACAACGTCGGCCACCTCCCATATCGCCGCGTCGTGCGACGTCAAACAAACCGCGATGCCGTCCTCCTTCGCGGCGCTGCGCATCCACTCCATCACGCGGCGGGACGCGGCGGAATCGAGCGCCGACGTCGGCTCGTCGGCGAGCAGCACCGCAGGGCGCACCGCGAGCGACCGCGCGAGCGCCGTCCGCTGCCGCTCCCCGCCGGACAGCTGAGCGGGGCGATGGCCGCGCCGCGCGTACAGTCCGGCGCGCCGCAGCGCGTCCTCCGCGCGCTCCGCCCGCGCCTTCGGCGGCACGCCGGCGAGGCGGAGCGCCAGCTCCACGTTCTCCTGCGCCGTCAGCTGCGGAAGCAGCGCGTACGTCTGGAACACGAGATGAATCTGGTCGCGCCGCAGCAGCGTACGCCGTTGCTCCGGCAGCCGGTACAGCTCCGCGGAGCCGAACCACACCCGTCCCTCCGTCGGCTCGTCGAGCCCGCCCAGCACGTTGAGCAGCGTCGTTTTCCCCGAACCGGAACGCCCTTTCAGCAGCGCGATCTCGCCTCTTCGCAGCGTCAGCGTGATCTGCTTCAGAATGTCCAGCCGCCTCCCCCGGGCGACGACCGTTTTGCCGATCCGCTCCCCCCGCAGGACGATATCCGCATCCACCGCTTATTCTCCGCCCAGCGCTTGTTCGAGCAGCGTCTGCCCTTCCGCCTCCAGCGCCGCGAGCGCTTCGTCCACGCCGATCTCCCCGCGGACGATCCGGCGAATTTCGCGGTCCGCCGCCAGGGCGAACGCCTTGTCGAACGAGGACGGCAGCCGCTGATGCAGCAGCGTCGGGTTCGGCGCCAGCGCGTAGAACGCGTCGAGACGTTTGCCCTCGACCTCCCGCTTGAAGGCCGGGCGCGAGCTGAGCATCGGGCTGTTCGGGGCGTTCATCGAGGCGGCCTCTTCGCCGTTGATATACTTGACCAGCTCCCATGCGGCCGCCGTGTGCTGCGAATTCGCGTTCACGGCAAACACGTTCGGCAGCGTCATGCCGCCGGTCGCGTCCGGCTGCGAAGCGTCGACCGGCACCGTGACGAGGTCCCAATCGAACGCGCCCGGTCTAGTGCCGTCGTTCGACGACACGGCGAATCCTCCGCCCGCGCCCAGCAGCCCCAGCCCCATCGCGCTGTCGAGCGCCATCGCGGAGAGGCCGCTCGCGAAGTTCATCGTCTCCGGCGAGACGACCATCATGTTCGGCGGCGCGGCCGCGCCGTCCGGCTTCGGCTCCGGCGGCATCGACACGGCGCCGGAGCGGTACCGGTCGGCGACGGAGGCGAACACGCTGCGCCACTCCTCGCCGGCGATCGTCATCCGAGCGTTGTCCGCGTCCGCGACGAGCAGCCCTTTCGCCTCCCCGATGGACCGGATCAGGTCGAACGCCGTTCGGCCGGCGCCGCTTTGGAACAAGCCGTAGCTTCGCTCGAACCCTTCCCCGGCGGACGGAAACTGCTCCGCGAGCGCCAGCAGCTCCTCCCACGTCATCCGGTCCGTCGGGTGCGGCACACCGTGCCGGTCGAACAAGTCTTTATTGTAATAAAGCACCATGCTGTTAGACTCCGGCGCAAGACCGTACAAACTTCCGTTGCCCCGGCCCTTCAGCAGCTCGATGACGCCGGGGTGCATGTTGTCCAGGTCGAACCGGTCGCGCTCGATCGCGGGCCCGAGGTCGTACAGCAGCCCCTCGGAAGCGAACGCGCCGTACTGCTCCTCCGACAACAGCAGGACGTCCGGCTGCTCCCTCTCGATCAGCTCCCGCATCGCCTCCACCGGGTCCGGCGCGCCGTACACGCTCGAGAGCGGCACGACCTCGAATTCGACGTTCGGGTATTTCGTTCGGAACAGGTTCCCGTACAGCGTCAGGAACGACTGTTGGTCGAAGTACGCCACTTTCAGCTCGACGTTCTCCTCTTTGTCCATCGGCCGCCACTCCGCATCGCCCCCGGCCTTCCCGCCGCCTGCGGGCATCGTGCACGCCGTCAGCAGCGCCGGCAGCAGCCCCGCCGCCAGCATCGTTCGCAAGTTCAACAATGGTTTCCTCATCGTTCTCCTCAACCTTCCCTTAACCGAAATGATATGTTTCGATTCTCATCATGCCGGGAGAGTCTTAAAGAAAGCTTAAACCGCCGCGAACTACACGATCGTATACCTGCGAATTCAACCTTCGGGTAATACCCGGCTATTAACGGTTCTTGTATTTTATGGATAGAGCTTTTCGAAGCATCAATCTTTCGGGAGGTTAGTTGATCACATGTACCAACGATTCGATCTGTTAGCTCCGGTGCACAAAGGGCTGCGGCACGCGCTCGGCGGACTTGTTTTCCAAGCGGGTTCCCTGAATGTAAACAACGACGGCGAGCTGAGACGGTTCGCGGAGGAATTCGCCGACATCGTCGACATCCTCGAATCCCATTCCCGCGACGAGGACGCGCACGTCCATCACCTGTACGAGCGATTCGCGCCGGAGACGGCCGCCAAGCTCGAAGCGGAGCACGAAACGCTGGAGGCGGAGCTGGGCGAGCTGCAAGGCTTGCTGGACAAAGCGCTGCGCGCCCCCGAAGAGCGGGGCCCGACGTGGTATATCCTGCAGCGCAAGCTGACCCGATTTACGACGGCCTATTTCTCCCACTTGGAACGCGAGGAGGGGGAAGCGGCGGAGGCGTTATGGGCTAATCTGGACGACGCCCAGCTGAAGGAGGTGTCCGTCCGCATCCGCTCGTCGATTCCGCCGGCGACGATGATGATTTTCCTGCGCTATATGCTGCCGGCGCTTACCTTCAACGAACGGTACGACATGCTGAGCGGCATGAAGCGGTTCGCGCCGCCGGAGGCGTACCAAGCGGTGCGCGAGCTGGCGGAGCGGCGGCTTCGTCCGGAGGATTGGGCGGAGCTCGCCGCCGCCTTGGACACGGTCGAGCAAGGGGCGTAACCCCCGCGCCGCCGATCCCGCAAAACGGTAATCGAATACGTCGACACGCGAAAAAAGATCGCTCTCGATTCGGCCTAATGGCCGGATCGGGGGCGATCTTTTTCGTTTGCTCCGCGCCTGCATGATTTCCATACCCGGGGGAACACTCCCTATGTAACTTTTGGATGGAAGGGGGACCCCTATGTTTATCTACGGCGCCGATATTCCGCTGGAGGACGCGAGATTAGAAGAGTCGACGGAACCGACGGCCGCAACGCCCGTCGAACCGATGGAATACCCGTTCGAATACGGGAAGGACATTTTCCCTGCCCCCGAGGCGTAACGACGACTACGAGCGAAAGGAAGATCAACATGGCTAGACTACTGTACATTACAGCGAACCCGAAAGCCGAAGAGCAATCGTACTGTCTGTCCGTCGGAAGAGCGTTCCTCGACGAATACCGGAGCGCGAACCCGGAGGACGACATCGTCGAATTGGACCTGTACCAAACGCACATCCCGCACATCGACACCGACGTGTTCAACGGATGGGGCAAGCTGCAGCAGGGCAAGGCGTTCGACGAGCTGTCGGCGGAGGAAAAAGCGAAGGTGGCGCGCATTAACGAATTGACCGACCAATTCATTGCGGCGGACAGATACGTCTTCGTGACGCCGCTGTGGAACTTCAGCTTCCCGCCGATCGTGAAGGCGTACATCGACACGATCTGCATCGCCGGCAAAACGTTCAAGTATACCGCCGAGGGGCCGGTCGGGCTGCTGCAGGGGAAACGGGCGATCCATATTCAAGCCCGCGGCGGCGTCTACTCCGAAGGCCCGGCGAAGGAAATGGAATTCGGGGATCGTTATCTTCGGACGATTTTCGGCTTTATCGGCATCCAAGACGTCCAGTCCGTCATCGTCGAAGGCATGGCCCAAATGGCCGATCAAGCCCAAGCGATCAAAGAGCGGGCGATCGCGAACGCCAAAGAGGCGGCGCGCAGCTTCGCGGCCGCTCCGGTTCGCGCGTAACGTTCACTCCGGCGAGCAGCGGCGAAGGAACAGCTCGAACAGCTCCTTCGCCCATGCTTCGTCGCCCAGGTCGAAGGCGAGGTCGAGCAGGAACCGTACGCTCTCCGCATACGGCACCACCGAGAAATCGAATTCGCTCTGCAGCGCGACGCGCTCCCCCTCGCAGGAAAACACGAACAACGGGTAAGGCCCCACATATTCCAATCGTTCGAAAACGGCGACGCGCCCCTGATGCGGATGGCCGTCTTTCGCGATCAAACATCTCTCGCCCCCGCGCAGGTTTACATACAAGCGAACGTACATCCGCTGCCGCCTCCTCCTGGCGATGTTTCCGATCTATTCGATTGAAAGCGCCTTAATTCCTGCCGCCGCGCGCCGTCCAAATGTTGGCGGGGCGTTGGTTTCACATGCCTGCGGACGTCCCTCCGTTCGCGGCGGGCACGCCGGCCGCGCCGCGGCGAGGACGGCGCCGGCCTTGCGCGCCGACGAGCAGCCACCCGAACGGCAGCCGCCCGGCGAGCCGCGCGATCAGCAGCGCCCCGGCGGCGACGACCGCGGACGACGCGACGGCGACCGGCAAATGGTAGCCTCCCAGATCCAGCGGCCGCGTCAAGAACGCGACCCCCGTCAGCACGAGCGGATGCGCGAGGAACGCCCCGAAGCTGAGGCGGCCGACGGCGAGCAGCGCGCGCTTCAGCCATCCGCCCCGACGGACGACGAGCACCGTCACGCCGAACCCTGCCGCGAGCTGGGAGAGCGCCAGCAGGAAAATGACCGGGCGCAAATAGGTGGAGGCGCCGAGCTTCATCGTCTCCATCGACGCGTCGAGCAGCGCATAGCCGGCCCAAATGTAACATGCCGCGAACGCGAACAGACTGACCGGCAGCAGGCTCACGGCCGCTTCGCGGAACCGATGCAGCGCCATCGCGCACACCGCCCCGAGCAGAAAATAAAAGAAATAGAACACAAACCACATCGTTCGATGAGCCATCGCCCACTCCCACGCGCCGCCGACCGCGGCGGCGAAGGCGCCGGCATGCCAATACGAATAATACACGAGCGCCAAATAAAGCGCCCCGGCCGCCGTCAGCAGCCACGCCGTCCGAACGGCCTCGCGGCCCGGCCGGCGCGTCGCGAAGCGGCGGAGCGGCTCGGCCGCCTTCCGCAGCAGCGGGAACAGCAAATAAAATTGGAAAATCATCAATATAAACCACAAATGATACCCGTACGTCGGCTCGATCAGCTGCCGGGCGAGGTCGAGCCAGGCCGCGGGCTCCGCGAGCGAACGTCCGGCGTACATCATCGCCGTCGCCCAGTAAATCGCCGTCCAGGCGAGGAACGGCACGAGAATGTCGCCGGCCCGCTTGCTCAAGAACGATCCGTAGGACCGCCCTTCCGAAGCGCGGTAAAACAACAGCGCGCCCGCCATAAAGACGAATGCCGGCGTGCCGAACCGCGTCATGTGGAACAGCATCGCCAGCATCACCGCGTCCGGCTGGTGAATATCCGGCCGGTAAATAAATTCCCCGATGGTGTGCTGCGTCGCGATGGCGAGAAACGCCAAGGCGCGCAGCAATGTAATTTCTTCGATGTTCTCTTTATTCATCCGTTTCTCCCATCAACCTGATCCGATTCGTTGTTGTCGATTCTCTTCTATTACGAACCCCGCCGCTGCAGCGGCAGCAGCACGGTCACGCTCGTGCCCTTCCCCGGCTCGCTGACCACGCGAATATGCCCGTTATGGCTTTCGACGATCCATTGAGCGATCGACAGGCCCAGCCCCGCGCCCGCGTCCTTCCGGCTGCGGCTCGCGTCCGCCCGGTAAAACCGGTCGAAAATGAACGGCAGCTGCTCCTTCGCGATGCCGACGCCGTTGTCGGAGACGACGATGCGCGCCCAGTGCTCCTGCTTCCCGATCGACAGCTCCACGCAGCCTCCCGGCGGGGTGTATTGGATGGCGTTGTCCAGCAGAATCGTCATCAGCTGCACGACGCGGTCCTCGTCCGCCTCGATGACGACCGGCTCCCGGGCTTCGAACCGGAGGGAGACCGGCTTCGCTTCCGCCAGCGCCCTCATGTGCTCCGCGAGCTCAGCCGCCGCCCCGTGCAGCGGCATGCGCCGCCATTCCAGCTGCAGCTGGTTCGAGTCGGCGCGGGCGATCGTCAGCAAATGCTCGAGCAGCCGCTTCATGCGGCGCGCTTCTTTCATCACGTTCGACACGTATTTCGCGTCCTGCTCGATCGTGTGATGCGGGTGCCGCAGCAGCAGCTCCGCGCTCGTCTGGATAATCGTGATCGGCGTGCGCAGCTCGTGGGACGCGTCGGAGACGAACCGCTGCTGCCGCTCCCACGACCGGCTGATCGGCACGAGCGCCCGCCCGGCCAAAAACCAAGCCCCCGCCAAGGACGCGACCGCTCCGGCCAGCGTGCAGCCGATCAGCACGAAGCGGAGCCGGCGAAGCATGTCGACCTCCGCGGACACGCTCGTCACGAGCTGCATATATTCCATCGGCTGGCCGTTCACGCTGATCGCCGCCGGGAAATCGTCGACGACGATCGCGCGGAACGACGCGCCGTCGACGCGAATCGTTTGGTACGTCCGTCCCGGCTCCGGGTAAAACTTCATCGTCTCGCCGGGGAACATCGCCGTAAGCGCCGGCGGGCTCACCCGCCCTCCCCCGAACCAAATGACTTGGAATACCGGCCGGTCCAGCTGCCCCAAATCGTATAAGAACGAGTCGAAATCGGGGTTCGGCTGCGCCGAGAGCTCGTCGGCTTTCAGCCGCAGCGCGCGATCGACCTGCGAGAAGATGGCGTGATGCGCGAAGGCGTACACCGTGGCGTTCACGGCGAGCAAAATGAGCAGCAGCACGGCGGTGTTGACGAGCGTCAGCCGATAGCGGGTCCGGTCAACCATCCGACGGGTCCCACAGCTTGTAGCCTACGCCGCGCACGGTATGGATCACCGCATCGTAATCGTAAGCCGCGAGCTTTTTCCGCAAATGAGAGACATATACTTCCACCACGTTGGGAGCCGACTCCGAATCGTAGCCCCACACGCGGTCGAACATTTGCTCCCGGGTCAAAATGCGCTCCCGATGCAGCAGCAAATATTCGAACAGCACGTACTCTTTCCCCTTGAGCGACAGCGGATGCCCGTCGACGTAGCCTTCCTTCCGCATCGGGCTCGCGGTCAGACGTTTGTACTTCAGCTCCCCCCGATCGGCCGGGTATTTCCGTTTCAGGAGCGCCCGCACGCGGGCGAGCAGCTCTTCGAGCGCGAACGGCTTCGTGACGTAATCGTCGGCTCCCAGGTTGAATCCTTCGATTTTGTCCCGCAGCGCGTCCTTCGCCGTCAAATACAGAACGGGCGTATCCAGCCGCTTCGCGCGAAGCCGTTGCAGCAGCTGCCGGCCGTCCAGCTCCGGAAGCATCACGTCCAAAATGATGACGTCGTAAATATCCTGGCCGGCCATAAACAATCCGTCCGCCCCGTTGTCCGCCGTATCTACCTCGAAATGCTCTTCCCGCATGAAAGCGGCGAGCGTGTCCGCGAGACCCCGGTCGTCCTCGACGATCAACAGCCGCATAGCGCACCTCCCGAACGGAGTCGTTTGCTACAAATTATATCGGAGAAAGCTTAAAGTTGTCTTAAACCGCAGCCGGCCGGCTCGCCGCTATCGCTCGAACCGGTACAGCTTCCCGTGCCGCGGATACCCGATTGCGGGCCCACGGAAGCCTCTCCGGACGAGCTCGGCCCGCATCAGCATCATCAGGGCGCCGTGGCTGACGATGAGGATGCGGCGTTCCGGCCCGGCGAGCAGCTCGTCGAACAGCGCCCGGATGCGCTCCTCCGCGAGCCGTATATCCGCCCGCGCGCCGGCGTCGAGCCGCTGCGACAGCCTCGCGTAGACGGCCCACCACGCGTGCGGCAGTTTGATCCGGCTCCGGGGAATCGGCAGCGGAACTTCGCGCAGCTCCTCCCGCCGCTCGACGGCGCCGGAGAAGATCGCCTCCGCCGTCCCGTACGCCCTCGGCAAGTCGCTGGCGACGCAGCGCTCCCACGCGGCGCCGCCGAGGTCCGCCTCGCCGAGTTCGATCGGCGCCTCGTCGTAATCGGCGTACCATCGCATCGCCTCGTCGGCCGGCACGAAGCGCTTCGACGGCGGCGCGAGCTTCACCCGATAATGCCGCATCAATCCGATCTCCATTAACATCCCCTCGCCTCGTATTGCCCCCGAGTATAATCAAGCTCGCCGTTTCCGTCAAAACGCGCTGCAATCCCCGGCGCCGGCTGGACGGCCAATATGAGGCATACAGAATCAAAGAAAATAGCCCCGGGGGATCGGGGCCTTGTAAAACTATCGAACTTCGTTTACGATGCGCTGCCGTTTAATCAATAGGATTGGTCTTTCGGAGGATTACGTCTCTTTGCCCATCTCGGTTTATAGATGGACAACATGATCGCGATAACCAAAAGTAAGCAAATAAACAGTGATGGATAAGCTGCTAGGAGCGAATCTGTCGATTCCACACCTCTTCTTAACCAAACACTCATCAAAATCATAATTACCATGGAAAGCACGAGCTTTACTGCAATCCACATTTGGAATGCTTTCCTGTAGAACATAATAAACAACACCATGCCCGTCATCATGCTTCCTATGCCGCTTGGAATCATTACGCCATAATACAATGTCCCTGATATTGAAGGCTCTCTTGCCAGAAAATTCATTACGAACAAAACAAAAGCAACTATGGTCCAAATGCTTATGAAAACAATATGTGTGGGAAGCATAATTTTCCTTGCAACAGTTTTTTTCATCCCTTCCGGTACCTCCTCTCCTTCCTGTTCTCTCGTTACATGGTATGAATCACAATTTTGTACTCGTAATATACACTCGTAAGCAGCCCTGAAAACCGCAAATTTTTGCGCTTTGCACGCAAAAATAATTTGGGTGCTCCTAAGTTCGGACGAACGTGCATCTTCTCCGACTGCCTTATTAATTTTGCCTGCTCCTCTCGGCCCGCGCCTGCCGGTAAGCGAATCGGCGGATGACGTCTATTCTTCTTCGGTCGGAACGATCGGACGATAGGACACCGGGGAAGTCAAAATCACGGACGTGTTCACGTAATTACTGTAGTTCATCAGACGATCCACAAGCTCGCGGAGACCGTCCATTCCGTTCACGGCCGCCTTGATGACGTACCCGATGTGTCCCGTGACCCGGTGGCATTCCAGCACGTCCTTCTCCTCCACGATCATTTTCTCCCACTGCTGCGCGGGAATTTTCAAATCGCTGATTTGGATGATGAGCTGCGTATTCCGCCCGATCGCCGCGGGCGATACGCGCGCCGAGAACCCTTCGATAATTCCTTTTTCCTGAAGACGGTGCAGCCGTTCGGCGACGCTCGGCCTGCTCAGCGACAGCTGTTTGGACAGCTCGCTCACCGTCATGCGGGCGTCTTCCTGCAGCAGTTTCAGTAGCGAAATATCGATTTTGTCCATTTTCCCCGACCCCTGATTTTCAATATGCAACAAATACTAGCAAATTCCATTCGAAATCGAAAGGAATTTCGACGTTTTTTAGTCAGATCTGCATGTGATTTTCAAGTTTCCTATTATAACATGGAAACACAAGGCGTCGATTTCGGAGAGGGGATTACAACTATGCATGAACAACGGGGCGTCATGAATCGTCCGTTATGGATCGCTGCGGGTTGTTTGTTGATCAGTTTAGGACTTATCGTGCTCAAGCATTCGGAGGTCGTCACGGGCGGAACGGCGGGGTTGACGCTGTCGCTCTCTTATATGTTCGACGTTCCGTTCGCTTTGCTGTTTTTCGTCATTAACATTCCGTTTTATTTCATCTCGGTCATTCAGATGGGATGGAACTTCACGCTGTCCACGATCGTTTCCGTCGTGTTGGTGACGCTGATGACCGCGGTCGACCGCTGGCTGCCGGATTTCGTTCTGAATATGTATCTCGGTACGTTCGTCGGCAGCGTCCTTTGCGGCATCGGCTTGACGACGCTGTTCGTCAACCGCGCTTCCTTAGGCGGGGTCAACATTATGGCCTTGTATCTGCAAAAGCGGTTCGGAACGAATCCGGGAACTGTCAACTTCGCGTTCGATACGCTCATCGTCATGCTCGGCTTCTATTCCGTCGGAGCGCTGCAAGGGGCGCTGTCGATCGCGTCGGTATTCATCGTTTCGAGCATCATCGGGTTCGCCAAGAAGAAAATATCGGTCGGCAACCGGTTTGCGCCGAGTCCGCCGAGACGGACCGTCGCCGGGTAAAGAGGAACGGCCCTACCAACGAGAACCCCCGTCGCGGACGCGACGGGGGTTCCCGTTTATGTTATGCGCGCTTGCCCTCGCCGAGGCGCTCGAACAGACGGTCCAGCGCCGCTGTCGGGATCGCGCCGTACCGGTCGCCGACGGCGAGCTCGAAGTAGCTGCGGTTCTCGCCGGCTGCCCTGACATAATGCGTCACTCCGACGCCCGTGCCCCGAATGACGTCCGTAAGCCACGACTCGGCCGCCTCCTTCGGCATCGACAGATGCACATGGAACATGTTCGTGACCGGCGTCTCCGGACGCGTGGACATGCCGGGACATCGGTTGAACCGTTCGGCCAGCCGCACCGCTCCTTCGTAATACCGCCCCATCGAATCCTTCCGCCGTTCGAAATAATAATCTGCGCTTAAGACGTATGGATAAAGGCTGATCAGATCGCCGCCGTGCCGCCGCTTCCACACCTTCGCCTCCGCCCCGAACGAGGCGTCCCCCGCGAGCACGGCGCCCGCGATGCCGCCGATGCCCTTGTAGACGGACAAATACACGCTGTCGAACAGGCGGCACGCTTCCTCGGCCGTTCTGCCGTAGTACGGCAGCGACTCCAGCAGCCGGGCGCCGTCCAGATGCAGCTTGATCCCGCGCTCCTTGCAATGCGAGGAGATCGTCTCGAGCTCCTCGTACGAGGGCAGCTGTCCTCCGATTTCGCGCTGGGGCAGTTCGAGCAGAATGGAAGACACCTCTTCCCTCATGTCGAGCACGTCGGCGGCGCCCAAGACGCGATCCCGGTCCGAGAGCAGCACGGCTTCGATGCCGTGCAGCTTTTTCAGCCCGTCTTCTTCGTGGATTTCGAGATGACTAAGCGGATGGTACGCGACGCGCTTCAGTCCCTTGCGGTCGCACCAGATGCGCAAAGCGATCTGCTGCGCCATCGTGCCGCTCGGGAAGAAGAC
The DNA here is from genome assembly GCF_035645195.1 of Paenibacillus sp. Taxonomy (NCBI): domain Bacteria; kingdom Bacillati; phylum Bacillota; class Bacilli; order Caryophanales; family Paenibacillaceae; genus Paenibacillus; species Paenibacillus sp. Next base: position 79,792 of record NZ_DASQNA010000010.1, read on the forward strand.
GGCCGCCTCTTTGCCGAGGAACGCGGCCATCTTCGCTTCGAATCGCTCGATCGCCTCCCCGGAGCCGTACATGTCGCTCTCCAGCTCGCCGTCGACGTCGCGGAACGCTTCCTTCAGCACCTGAACGGTTCGTTCGGAGTGGCCGGCCAATCGATATGCGCTTTGCTTGAAGGCTTCTCTCAGCTTCGCTGCGGATTCGCTCATCTGCGCTTCGAACCTCCTCTTTGCCGCGGGCGAGACCCGGTTCGGGACGCTCGCTTGGTTTGTTCATTATATAACCGGAGGGAATCGGCTGCCAAAAAAATTGGGATGATGGTATTGACATTATTTTCATGAGGGTGTAATTTATTGATCAATAAATAACCGAACGAAAGGATGTCTCCTTCCCCATGAGTCCTAAAGAAGACGCCGGCGAGCGCAAACGGCAAATTCTCGCGGCGGCCGCGGCGTTATTCGCGGAATTCGGCTACTACAAGACGACGACCGCGGACGTGGCCCGCGCCGTCGGCGTCACGCAGCCGTACATTTTCCACTTTTTCAAATCGAAGGAGGAGCTGTACTTGGCCGTCCTGAAGCAGGCGAACGAGCGCATTCTGCATGCGTTCGAGGCGGCGGACGCCCCTCCGGAGCTGCTCCCGGAGACGATGGGACGCGCGTTCACGGATCTGCTCGTCGATTACCGCAACGAAATTTTGCTCGTCATGACGGCGTTCACGATCCCGGAGCCGGCGATCCGCGAGTATACGCGGAAGGAATTCGACGCCGTGTACGATCGCATCAAGGAGCGTTTCGAAGCGGCCGGGTTGCCGAACTCGGAATTTCTCGCCAGCAACTTCATCGGCCAAGGGCTGATTTTGACGATGTCCGAAGCGCTTGATCTGCCGCGCATTTGCGCCTGGAACGATAAACATCCCCGCGCGAACTCGTAGCCGGGTCGCGGCGCTGCCGGCAACGCGCGAACCGACTCGCCGGCGGCGCGTCCCGCTTTATTGCGGGCACTTCTTTTTGGCTCAAATTTATTTATCAATAAATAATAATTAGGAGTTGATCATCCCCATGTTTACCCCTGCTCGCATTCGTTTGTTGTCCGTCACCTGCATCGCCTTGTTTATGGCTATGCTCGACAATTTGGTGCTGGGCGTCGCCCTGCCGTCGATCCAACGTTCCTTCTCCGCCGACGTCTCCGATCTGGAATGGTTCATGAACGCGTACACGCTCGCTTTCTCCGTGCTGCTCATTCCGTTCAGCGTGCTCGGCGAACGGTTCGGCCGCAAGCGCGTCTTCCTCGCCGGCGTCGCGATGTTCACGGCCGGCTCCGCTCTCGCGGGGCTTAGCGGCAGCTCGATGGAGCTCATTCTCGCCAGAGCGCTTCAGGGCGTCGGCGGCGCGGCCATCGTCCCGCTCAGCCTGACGCTCGTGAACGCGGCGTTCCCCGCGAACCTGCGGGCCGCGGCGCTCGGCATCTGGTCCGGCATTTCGGGACTCGGCCTGTCGATCGGACCGCTCGTCGGCGGCCTGATCGTCGAAGGCGCTCCGTGGCAGCTCATCTTCTGGGTGAACGTGCCCGTCGGCGCGCTGGCACTCGTGTTCGGCTCGCTGTGGCTTCCGGAATCGCGCGGCGAGCGCAAGCCGATCGATCCGCTGGGCATCGCGCTCATCGGCTCCGGTCTGTTCTGCCTCGTCTACGGTCTCGAGCACGGCAACGCGGACGGCTGGACTTCCGTGAAGGTCGTCGGCCTGCTGACCGGCGGCGCCCTGCTGCTGACGCTCTTCTACTTCTGGGAACGTTCGCGGAAGGAGCCGTTCGTCCGCTTCGAGCTGTTCCGCAGCGGCTCCTACGCCGCGTACATCTTCACCGGCTTTTGGATGAACGCGGGCATCTTCGGCTCCATTTTCCTGCTCACGCTGTTCCTGCAGCAGGCGCAAGGATATTCCGCGCTGGAAGCGGGCGTCCGGACGATGGCGTGGACCGGCTGCACGATGGCGGCGGCGCCTCTCGCCGGGCTCGCGATTTCGAAATTCGGCACGAAGACGGTGCTCGGCGCGGGACTGCTGCTCCAAACGATCGCGCTGGCGGGCTTCGGGCTGCTCATCGCGGCGAACGGCGTCGACTTCCCGTTCTTGGTTCAAGCGCCGCTCATGATGCTCGCCGGCACGGGCATGGGGCTCAGCTTCACCCCGCTCGCCCACGGCGTGCTGTCCTCGGTGCCGGAAGCGTCCGCGGCGGAAGCGAGCGGCATCAGCAACGCGGTCCGCGAGCTCGGCGGCGTGTTCGGCATCGCGATCGGCGCGACGATCTTCCAGTCGGGTTCCGCGATTCAGTCGCCGGCCGACTTCGGCAGTCACGTCGTGCCCGCGCTGTACGCCAGCTCCGCCATGATCGCGGCCGCGTGGATCGCGCTGGCGGCGTTCGCCCGAAGCGGCGCGGCGCGGCGGAACGCCGAAGCCGAAGGCGCGGCGAAGCCGGTCGGCAGCGCCGGCTGACAGCCCTTCCCGCGGCCCTTTCGCGGCCCTTCCGCGGTCCGTTCCGAGCGCGTCCGAGCCGCCGGCGCCGCCGATGTGAAAATGAATCGAAACTGTGCTACAATACTGAAATTACCTTAGCACACACGTTCGGAGGGTATTCGATTCTCATGCTCATCATCGGTATCGCCGGCGGCACCGGATCCGGCAAAACGACGGTAGCCCGCTCCGTCATCGACCGTTTGGGAACGGATAAAGTGACCTTTATCTCCCAAGACAACTACTATAAGGATCACTCGCATCTGGAGTTCTCCGAGCGCGAGACGATCAACTACGACCATCCGTTCGCTTTCGATAACGATCTGCTCGTCGAGCATCTGCTCGCTCTGCAGTCAGGCCGCACCGCCTACGCGCCCGTCTACGACTTCACGAAGCACGCCCGCTTCCCGGATCGAACGGTGGAGCTTGCGCCGAACAACATCGTCATCATCGAAGGGCTGCACGTGCTGTCCGACGAGAAGGTGCGCCAGCTGCTGGATATCAAAGTGTTCGTCGACACCGACCCCGACGTGCGCATTCTGCGCCGCGTGCTGCGGGACATCCAGGAACGCGGACGGACGATCCAGTCCATCCACGACCAGTATTTGAACACGGTCAAGCCGATGCACGAAGCGTTCATCGAGCCGTCCAAAAAATACGCCGACATCATTATCCCCGAAGGCGGGCACAACGAAGTCGGCATTCAGCTGCTGTCTATTTTGACGGAAAAATATTTGTCCGGCGGGCGCTTCGACTGAACGCGCGCGGCGGCGCAACGCGCAAGGCCCGGGATCCGACCGATCCCGGGCCGTTTCTCTATATCCGAAGCATGACTTTCTCGCCGCGCCGGGCGCTCTCGATCGCCCCGAACACCATCGCCATGCTCTTAATGTTGTCGGACGCGTCCGTCTCGGCGGGCCGGTTCTCCTGCAGGGAGGCGAACATTTCGTCGAGACAGCCGGCGTGACCTTCGCGCCCGTCCCAAAGGATCGGAAGCTCCCGCTCCACGGCCGGCTGCAGGAACAGCCCCGGCTGCGCCTCTTCCACGACCTGGCTTCGCGGCGCCTCGCGGCCGTCCCAACGGATCGTCCCGCGGCTTCCCGTCATGCGCCAATCCGCCTCCCACGACGTCGAGAATCCTTCCGCGCACCACGAGCCACGGTAGCTGAACACCGAACCGTCGCTCATTTCGAAGATGCAGATCGCGGACGCATTGCCCCGGTACCAAGACCCCGGGGGATTGTATTCGTGGCAGTATACGGACACGGGATCGGCTCCGCTCATGAAGCGGGCCTGATCGAACGTATGGATCGCCATATCCAATATGAGCGGGCTGTCCATCAGCTCGCGGAAGCCGCCGAAATGCGGCCCGAGGAAAAAGTCGGCGTGCAGCGAGCCAACGGAGCCGATCGCCCCGGCGGCCGCGGCGTCGCGGACGGCGCGAATGTGCGGGTGGTACCGGCGGTTTTGCATAACGGCGTACCGCCGGCCCGTCGTCCGCGTCAGGGCGAGCAGCTCCCGCGCATCGTCCATCGACTCCGCCATCGGCTTCTCGCCGAAGACGTGGCAGCCGGCTTGAAGCGCCGTCGACACGACCCGCTTATGGCTGGACGGCACGGTGACGTCGAAGACGAGATTCGCGTCCGTCTCCGCGATCGCCCGTTCCAAATCGGTAAATGCGGGGACGCGCAATTGATGGCGTTCCGCGGCCGCGAGCGCCGACTCCTCCCGGATGTCGACGAGGCCGACGATGTCGGCGTCGTCCCGCCCCTTCGCGTACTCGATCCACGCGTTCGACATGGCGCCGCACCCTGCGACGACGATTCGATACCTTTGTTCCATGCTTCCCTCTCCACCGCCTGTTCCGCCGACTCTCGTCGGCTCATATTTCGTACCGTCGGCAATTGCGCCGCTAGCATTGCCGGACTGCTGCCGGCTCGAGCTCCGGCTCCTCCTGCGTACCTTACCCTTTATATGGCTGCTTATATGGCTGCTTGAACGGAAGTCCTATTAGCATTGTAGTATTGTTCGATGTCCGTCCACCGCTCCAGCGCGATGCGCACGATGTCGGGATCGAATTGCGTGCCGGCGTTGTTCCGGATCTCCTCGATCACATCGGCCATGTCCAACGCGTTCCGATACGCCCGGTTCGAGCACATCGCGTCGATCGCGTCGGCCACGCCCAGCACGCGGCCGATGAGCGGAATTTGCTCCGCCCGCTGGCCGAGCGGGTAGCCCCTCCCGTCCCAACGCTCGTGGTGGTGGAGCACGCCGACGACGATTTCCTGCGGGATGTTCAGGTTGGAGCACAGCTTGGCGCCGTTCGTCGTATGCTCCTTCATCAGCCGGTATTCCTCGTCCGAGAGGCGTCCCTTCTTCAAGAGTATGCTGTCCGGAATCGAAAGCTTGCCGACGTCGTGAATCAGCCCGCAATTATATACCGTCTGCGGATTCAATCCCGGGATCCGTTCGGAGAGCAAGCTGGCGATATGCGCCACGCGCTCCGAATGCCCTTGGGTGTAGGCGTCTTTCGCCTCCACGCTTTGCGACAACGTCAGGATCGTCTGAAGGTGCCGCGCCTCCGCCATGTATCGCCAGCGGAGCTCTTTCACGACGAAGTAAATGATGAAGACGAGGATGAGAAACACGGTCAGGACGTCCAACAAAATGACCGTCTGCTGCGCCGGCTCGCTCTCGTCGAACAAAAACAGGATCGACAAGACGACGTTGAGCACGAGCGACGCCGCCGACGCGAAAATATAAATGCCTCGCCCTTGGAACAGCAGCGAAAACACGGGGATGAGCACGAACACGCCCGCGAGCGCCCACTCCCGCATGAGGACGAACACGAGCGAGACGATGAGCAGCGCATTCCCGACTAGCACGTACGGCGCGAATCTGTCGGGCAGGAGCTTATGCGCGAGCGAGGGCAAAAACCCGATCCCCAGGATAGCCGCCAGCGTCTCGTAATGGTTCGCGGGGTAAATCCAATAATGCCGCAGGGATAAGATAAGCAGCGCGAAATACGTTGACGCATGTCCGATCGCCATCAATTTGCCGGCCTTCGTGGACGTTAGCCGGCGTAAGCGCGAAACACCTTCCATGCTGCGTCTTCCCTTCATGCTGTGTCGTTGTCTCCATTATATAAAGAATGCCCGTGCTCGTACATGACCTTTCTTATAGGGCGGCGAGCCTTCTTTTATCGAAATAACAGGCAGGATATTGGAACTGATTACCGAATACAATGGCGTATAAAGCAACAATATGGAAAAGGAGACTGCATATGTATTCAAAAGACGAAAGAATGTTCGGCATGCTTTGCCACCTAATTGCTCTGATCGGATTTGTGATCCCGTTAGGATCGATCATCGGCCCGCTTGTAATTTGGTTAATCAAAAGGGACACCTCCTCCTTTATCGATAGCAATGGGAGGGAATCGCTCAACTTCCAAATCAGCGTTGCCATTTACGGGATCGCGTCAGCCATTCTCATTCTCGTAGGGATTGGCATTATTCTTTCGATCGCCGTAGGCATCTTCTGGCTCGTGATGACGATTATCGCTTCCGTTAAGGCGAATGATGGCGTTGCATACCGGTATCCGTTGACGATCCGCTTCCTGTAATTGAATGCAAGAAAGCTCCACAGCTAAAGGACATGAGAGTTATGAACAGGCTGCCTGCATCAACGGCAGCCTGTTGAACTAACTGGGCAGTAGAGTTCAAGCAAAAGGATTGGCTAAAATGAGGGGAAATATAGAGGTGGCTACTTATGCTTCCAATCAAAGTTGACGAAATCCCCAACGAAATAATCGACTGCTTAGATTCAATTAATGACATTAAATTTCCAAGACAAGGTCATACATCTGATGTTGGAATAGTTGAAAGTGCGAAGGGGCGCTTTATTTTAAAACGTACAAAGGGCAAGCAGTATTGTTCTTGGTTAACCAATGAAGTACGCATCCTTAAATATCTAAACAATACACCGTTGCCAATACCCAATGTTTACTTATTTGTGGAGCAAACAAAAGAGAATCAATCATGGGCATTACTACAATATTTCGAAGGGGAAACCTTGAGGCAAGCATTACCTAATGAGAAGAATAAGAATAAAAAGCATGAAATGATATTCGAATTTGGTGCAGTCTTAGCACAAATTCATTCAACTCCATGCCCAAAAGATATAATGTGGGATTCTGATTGGTTGGAAGAAATGTTGCGGCGAGCAGAATTTAATCTTAAAAATGATTCGGTCGATGGAACGCCTGAATTACTGGAGGAATTAAAAACAAACAAACCCGCGCCAGTAAAAAATACCTTAATTCATGGTGATTTTACTATTGATAATGTCATTTTTCATGATGGAAAAGTAACTAGCGTTATTGATTGGAGCGGCGGCGCGTTTGGAGACCCAAGATATGATTTATCATTAGCGATTCGACCGAAGCCCAATGCTATTGAAACTAAATCGGAAATTGATGCTTTCTTTGAAGGATACGGAAAAAAGATATTAGATGAGCGAGAGTACAAATATTTTGAAAACGGACTGTACGCATTTTTCTAACTTACTAATTGCTTCGCACGGCCGCTGAACAATCTTGGCAGTTTTGCGCAACTTGGGAAGTCGTGGAAACGTAAACTTGAAAAGGAGTGTTGGGCCTTTTGTGTTGTGTCATTGTCAGAAGTAAGGAGGAATTTGATTGAGGTGGTCGAGTTACTTTTTCAGGGTGATGTGGTTTTTGGGGTTAATTTTTATGGTTACTATGAGTTACGAGCTTGAAATTATAGTTCAAAGGAACAGTTCGAGCAGTTTTCAGTACCACGCATCCTTTTGGTATTTCTCCGTTGCACCCACTCTCTTCGGTATTTATCTCTCCTTGCTCTTCATAAAAAGATGGTCGGTAAAAATAAACATGCCGTTACTTCTAGGTGTTAGTGTTCCATGTCTTGCATTGACGTTGTATTCTCCTGTCATTTACACGATCGTTACCATGTCGCCTTCCTATTCAACGGTACCGATCCCGTTTTGGCTTATGAAGATATCCCAATCCGGCATGTTTAGCATGATTTCAGCCTTCGGGGGATTTTCCTTGTTCATTGCTTTATTTAGTTCCGACCGTGTAAGGGGTTTACGCTAGCGGGGACGAGACCTCCTTATTCTTCGGCTTCGGGGCAACAAGCGGAGGCGATGGAAATGCGTTGATTGAGAGTAAATACTCTAAAAACTCTGATGAATTATGCTCCCGGGTACGATCGTTAGATGATAGACACAAACCCCACATTGCTGTGGGGTTTGTGTTTGGTCCAAGGCTCAACCGCAGCCGATTATCCGACGTACCGCGTCGCCTCGCTGGGCGGAATGCGCAGCACCTTCCGCGCCGGCAGGCTGGCGAACGCCAGCGCGGCGCCGAGCGTGCCGAAGAAATAAACGGCCAGCGTCCCGAGCGGGAGCGTCAGCGATTGCCCGAGATCGCCCGACATCAGGGTGTCGAAAATGATGTAACTCATGTACGTGCCGATCGTAAACCCGATGACGATGCCGAAGCCGCCGATGAACGCGCCTTCGAGCAGCAGCATCCAGAACGCCTGGCCGGCCGACACGCCGACCGCCCGCAGCATGCCGATCTGCTGCTGCCGCTGCCGCACGAGCCGGTACATGACGACCGTCAGCCCGATCATGCCGATCGCGAGCGCGAACTGGTTAAAGCGCAGAAACATGCGGATTAAATATTCGCCTGCGCGGTAGTACCCTGTCTCGGATTCTACGATGTTGATGACGTCGGCTACGTTCTGCAGCGTGAGCCCTCTTTCGATCGACTTCTCCAGTTCCGGGTCCGGGCGCTCCAGCTTGACGAGCACCGTCGAGTGGAGTTCTTCCGGTTGCTTCGCGAGGTCGGCGAGCGCTTCGCGGTGCATCCATAGACCGAACGACTCCGGGTGATATCCCGTCGTCTCCGCGACGGCGATGATCCGCTTGGCCGCTGACCGGTCGCCGATGCGCACGGGGAATTCGTCGCCGATCTCGAACATCCCGCTCCGCACGTACACCAGCGCATCCTCCGAGACGATGATCGCCTCTTTGTTGCGGGTCAGCTCCAGCCAGGCGTCCCGATCGCTCGCGAACCGTTCGTCGCGCCGCCTCAGCTCGACGTCGTTGATTTCGGCGAAGGCGGCATCCACCCCGTTCGCCTTAAACAAGAACGGCCCCCACTCGCCGACCTCCTTCTTCCACAACAGCTGCGTGACGGCGGCAAGGCGGAACCCGCTCCCGTCGTCGACCTCGCCGGAGGCGAGCAGCCCGCGCTCCATCTCCTCCGTCGACAGCGCCCGCTGATCTCTCGCCAGCAGATCGAAGCCGCCGGCGGCCTCGCGCGGGTCGGATTTCGACAGCATGACCTCCAGCGCCCCGTTGTAGACGAGCGGAAAGCTGACGAAGCAGGAAATGGCGGCAAACATGAGCATCAAGAGCCCGGTACGGAGCGGGTTCGCATTCAAATTCCGGAACGCCGTCCGCAGCAGGAACGTCGGCGCCGGAAGCGACCGGAACGGCAGCAGCAGCGCGTCGCACAGCCAGCGCAGGCACTGCATGAACAACAGCACGAACAGCGGCACGGACAGCAGCGTCGTCAGCATGACGAGCGCCACCGCGTCCTCGTTCACCCATTCCCTGCGTATATCGGGAATGGCCGTGACAATGACGAGCGCCCCCGCAGCGACGCCGGATGCGACGAGCAGCCACAGCTGCGCCAAGGAGCTTCGCCGCCTCTCCCGCTCCGGCGCCGCCGGCGTCTGCAGCGCCTCGACGATCGAGAAGCGGACCGCCTTGCGGGAGATCGCCCACACGCAGCCGAACACGATCGAGAGGCCGATGGCGAAGCCCGCGAGCAGCGCTCCGGGTACGACCGCGAAGCCGAAGCCGTCCGAAGCATTGCCGGAGAACGATTCGACCATCGTCCGGCTGACCGAGACGGTCAGCACGTAGGCGAGCGCCGTACCGGCCGCGACGCCGATGACGCTGGCTGTAAACCCGTAGATCAGCCCCTCCGTCCGCAGCAGCTTCTTCAGCTCTTTCCGCCCGAGGCCGATAGCGCGAAGAATGCCCATCTCCTGCCTTCGTTCCTCCGCGACCATCTTGAAAATGTTCGTGATCAGCACGATGCCGATCAGCACCGCGTTGCTGCTCGTCATGCCGAAGATGACCGTAATGAATTGCGCCGCATCCCGGAACGTGCGCGCCGCGTCCTCGCGGACCGGCGCCGCCTGCCATCCGATCGAGGGCGGTTCCGTCAGCAGCACGTTCGTGTACGCGCCCTCTTCCGCGCCGAGCAGCGCCCGCACGGTGTCCGGATGCAGCAAGACGGTCGCTCTGGCGCCGGCGACGCCGCGGTAGCCGGTGACGCCGCGCTCCGGCACGATGTCGGCAACCGTCAGCGCATGCTCCCGGTTGGACGCGTCCAGCACGTGCACGGTGTCGCCCGCACGCACGTCCAGCGCCTCCGCCGCGCCGACCGACAGCACCGCCTCGCCCGTCCCCGGCGCCGTCTTCCACAGCTCCGCGAGCGACGGGTCGAACCGGACCGCCTCGCCGCGGTCGACGCCGAGCGCGTACAAGTTCGGCACGGCCAGCAGCCGTTCGCCCGCCTCGTTCTTGACGAGCATCGTGAAGACGGCGGCGGCAACGGGCAGCGCGCGCCCCCTCGACCTCTCCGTCGCTAGGCGGATGTCTTCGTCTCGGAAGTAGGAACCCTCCAACAGCCGCTGATCCGTCGACGCCATATCGTACGCGATCGGGCCGAAGTGCCGCTCCATATCTTGTTCAATCGTCCGCTGCAGCGAGGCGCTCGCGGCGAGCGTCATCGTGATCAGCGCGGTGCTGACGGCCAGCCCCAGCGCCGTCAGCAGCGACGTCTGGCGGTGCGACCATACGTTGCGCCACGCCATTCTCCGCACGTGCGGGTAACGCACAAGGCTGTGCGCCAAATACAGCAGCAGCGCCCCGGCGACGGCTGCGGCGACGGCGACGGCTGCGGTTGACATCATGTCCACCCCCACGCCCCGTCGCGACGGTCGTTCCGCTGCTTCGCCCGCTCTTCGATCACCTTGCCGCTGTCCATGAAGAGCGTGCGGTCGGCGTAAACCGCCACGTCGGGGTTATGCGTCACGATGACGAACGTGATTCCCTCCACGCGGTTCAGGTGCTCGATCAAATCCATCACCAGTACGTTCGTCTTGCTGTCGAGCGCGCCGGTCGGTTCGTCCGCCCATACGATGGAAGGCTTGTTGACGATGGCCCGGGCGATCGCGACCCGCTGCTGCTGGCCGCCGGACAGCTCCCCGGGGCGATGGTTCGCCCGCTCCTTGAGCCCGACGCGGGTGAGCGCCTCGACCGCGCGCTCCCGCGCCTCCTTCGGCTTGACGCCGGTGCATAGCAGCGGCATTTCGACGTTCTCGGCCGCCGTCAGCACCGGAATCAAGTTGTACGCTTGAAACACGAAGCCCATCCGGCTCGCTCGGAACGCGTCGCGCTGATGAGGCCGCAGCGCGGCGTAATCGGCGCCCTCGACGCGCACTTCGCCCTTGCTGATGTCGTCGAGTCCCGACAAGCAGTTGAGCAGCGTCGTTTTCCCGCATCCGGACGGCCCCATGATCGAAATAATTTCGCCTCTGGCGATTTCGAGCGACACGCCCTTCAACGCTTCCAGGCTGTTTTCGCCGTGGCCGTACATTTTCCACACATCCCGCGCCTCGATTAAGGCTTGTTCGCCGCTCACATTCGCCCCTCCTTTCCTCCGTTCGACGCCCCGCCGCTACGGCTGCAGCGGAAACACCGGGAGCCTGACGGTAAATTCGGTTCCTTCCCCCACCCGGCTCGCGACCTGAATCGTTCCCCCGTGGGCTTCGATAAATTCCTTGGCGATGGCAAGGCCGAGTCCGGTGCCGCCCGACGCGCGGCTGCGGGACGCCTCTACCCGGTAAAATCGTTTGAAAATATAAGGCACATGCTCCGGAGGAATGCCCGGCCCGTTATCCGCGACGTCGATCCGCAGCGTCCCGTCCTCTTCCGCGTAACGCACCGTGACGGCGCCGCCCTCGGGCGCGTAGCGAATCGCGTTGCCGATCAAATTGACCAGCACTTGTTTGATGCGGGTCCGATCGCAATACACTTCGCCGTCCCACTCGCCTTCCACCCGGATGGTCGCCGCCTTCTCCTCCGCCTCCATCTCCATGATGGAGACGATCTCCTGCAGCGTCGGCGCGATGCCGACCCAGGCGCGGTCGAGCTGCAGCCGGCCCGCCTCGGCCAAATTCAAGTCCCGCATGTCTTGGATGAGGCGCGACATGCGCCGCGTCTCGTCCAGCAGCGGCACGAGATTTTCCGGCTTCAGCTCCTCCGCGCCTTTCAGCATCGTCTCCAGATGACCGCGGATGATCGCGAGCGGCGTCCGCAGCTCATGCGCCACGTCGGCGACGAGCTGGTTGCGCGTCTCCTCGCCTCTCGTCAGCTCGGATTTGAGCGCATTAATCGCGCGGGCGAGCGAGGCGAGCTCGTCGTCCGCTCCGGGCAGCTCGACGGCGTGCAGCGCCGGGTGAAGCCGCACCGCCTCTGCCTGTTCGGCGAGCGAGGCGAGGCGCCGCGAGGCGGTCGCCGCCAGCGCGAACGACAGACCGCCGACGACGAACGCCGCGATCAGGCAGGCGGCCGCCAGCTTGACGCCGCCCGACCGCGCCGGCACGATGCCCGGCGCCGCCAGCACCGCCGCGCCGGCGGTCGCTCCGAAGACGGCCATGCCGTACCCGAACAGAAGCCAGCCGAGCTTCGCCTGCGCCTTCACGCGAAATCTCCCATTTTATACCCGACGCCGTGCACCGTGAGGATCATCTCCGGGTTGGAGAAGTCGATTTCCAGCTTCTTGCGCAGGTTGCGAATATGCGTATCGATCGTCCGCTCGTAGCCGGTATATTCTTCGCCCAGCGCGATTTCGAGCAGGTCGAGGCGGCTGAACACGCGGCCTTGATGCTTCGCGAGCGTGACCAATATTTTGAATTCCGTGGGCGTCAGGGCGACCGGCTGACCTTCCAGGTACACCGTATGTCCCGGCAGGTCGATCGCAAGCCTTCCCCGCCGCCATAGCGGATCGGGCTCCGGTTCCGGCTTCCGCTTATTCGTCCGGCGCAGCACGACCCGAATTCTCGCCTCCAGCTCGCGCATCGAGAACGGCTTCGTGATGAAATCGTCCGCCCCGATTTCGAGTCCGAGCAGCTTGTCGATCTCTTCGGACTTAGCGGTCAGGAAGATGACGGGAATGTCCGAGAACGTCCGCAGCTTGCGGCAGACGTCCAGCCCGTTCATTCCCGGCATCATCCAGTCGAGCAGCACCAGATCGAACGCGCCGCCCGCCTCCAGCAGCCGCAGCGCCTCCGCCCCGCTGTGAGCCTGCCGAACCGCATAGCCTTCGTTGATCAAATACGAAGCGATGAACGACGTCATTTTCTCCTCGTCGTCCACGACCAATATGTTTACGATAGACGCTTGTTCCATGCCGCTGACCTCACCTGTCGAAAGGATTGTTTGTCTTCCTAATAGTTAGGTTACTGTATTCGACGCCGAGCGGCCTCCCCCTCTTTTCCGACGCGCTCTCGAAACGGGGGAAGCGGCAGCGCGGCGGACGCCGCGGCTGCCGCCGGATGCGTTACTCGATATTGCCGCCCGCGATGCGGTCGCCGGCGTTGCCCGCCGGATCGGTCATATGGTCGTCTTCGGCGGCATGGATGATGAACGATTTGCCCCAAATAGAGTTCGGAGCGCCTTTATCCAAGGACAGCCCTTCGGCGACGAACGACGCGCTGCCTTTGCCGTCCGCGCCGACGATCAAGTTGTCGAAATCGCCGACATGATGCCCTTCCGGATTGTGCTGCCCGTGCTTTTTGCCCTCGGGATTGTAGTGGCCGCCCGCCGTTTTGAAGTCGTTGTTCTCGAACGCCTTCTCATGCAGATGGAAACCGTGCGGCCCCGGCGTCAACCCGGACGCTTCGATTTCGACGCGCACGCCGCCTTCCGCCGCGGACAACAGCGCCTTCCCGATCGCCGCTCCCGCAGCGTCCACGATCGGCACCTCGACCTTGCCGATATAGATCGCCTTGTTCGCGCCGTCCCAATGGACCGGCTCGTTCACCAGCTCGCTGACCATACGCACGGGCACGTACGTCGTGCCTTGGTAAATGAACGCTTCGGGCACCTTCGTTCCTTGGTTGTCGAACGTGCCTTCGGCCGAGGACCGGTCTGCTCCCTGAACGAAAAATTTCAAGTTTTCGATCGTCGCGGCGATCGGCTGCTCCTGCGCCATCGCGAGCCCCGAGAAAAACAGCGACCCGCACAGGAACGCGGAAGCGACGTGGGTAACGGTGAATCGTTTTTGCATAATGTAGAAACATCCTCCTTCGATTGACTTTCACACATCGAATCGTACTAGAGCGGTTTGAAGGTTGTATCGGCATTCGCCGAACTTCGTGCGCGCAAATTGCGAAGATTTTGCGAAGCGGCGAGCAGCGCGGCGAACGCGGCGCCGTTCAACGCCCCGACGGCGAGCCCGTCGTAGATGTGATGTTCCCTGAACGTCTCCGCCGGACTGTGCAGCGCCCAGGCGCTTAGCAGCAGCGCCGCGCCCCAGGAGGAGCCGCCGGCGAGCGTCCATAGCCAGCGCATAGCCGGCGCCTCGCGCCTTGCGAGGGCGCACAGCCAGCCGAGGAGCGCCCCTCCGGCGAGGCCGACCCAAATATAGCCGATCTCCTCACCTGACCGCGCATCGAGGAACGCATGCGTCGCCGCGAACGCCGCCATATGCGCCAGCGTCCACCGCCCGCCGCCCGGCAGCCCGAACCCCTTCATCACCGCCCACTGCAGCAAGCCCGCGACGCCTCCGGTGATGAGGCCGAACGCAAGGCCGACGACCGCCGCGATCAGCTTCCAATTTTCGCCTGTATACCCGCCCGGAAAATGCCCGAAATACCCCGCGAACGCGTACCCCGCCGCGGACGCCGCCATCCATGCCGCCCAAAACGCCGCCGTTCTCATATACGCCTCTCCCGCCTTTTTCGTGATGACTGCATTGTACAAAAGAGGTATTAACAATTTGCGGAGATGTTGCGAGGATTTGAAGCGGACCGGTCCGCGACGACAAAATCCCGGCATCGTCTTCGCAAATCCTTCGCATGGGATATTTACAATGGAGAGAAACGAGGGAAAAGGAGAATCGCGATGGACAAGAAGCAAACGATTTCCCCCGGGGCGCTGTTCGCCGCGGCGGGCGCCGGGTTCGCCTTGTACAGTTCGTACGATTGGCATGGGATGGGGCGGTTGATCAATACGGGGGATCCCGACCACCGGCTTGCCGACTACGCCTTGTTTCTCGTTCCGCTGCTGCTGGGGTGCGGAACGGCGCTGCGATACCGCGGCGCGGGAGGCCGGGGGACGCGCGCCGGGGTCGGCCTCGCCTGCGTCGGATTCGCGCTGCTTGCGGCGGCGTATTTTTTTGCGAAGTGGATTTACCATGCGGAGATTCCGATCTTCGTGCTGCTGTTTTATCCGGGCACGCTGATTGTATCGGCCGCCCTGCTCTTGCTGGCGGCAGCCGACCGGAGCAAGGCCGTCCGAACGGCGCTGGCCGCGGCCGCGCTGCTTGCGCTTGCGCACGCCGTCGCCCCGCAGTTTGCCGCCGCGTCCTACGGCAAGCCGATCGGCTCGGAGGTCAAATGCTGGACCGGCATCGCGCTGGGCGCAAGCTGGATGCTGCTCGGCTTGGCGACGCTCCGGCGGCGGGCTGCACCTTCGGCGCCGTCGAGCGGACGAACCCTCGGCGGACGCGGCTAGGCGTAATGCTCGCAACGCCGCGCACGCCGAGCTCTTCCAACAGGAACGCCTTCGCTTCCGCCGGGCCCGTCAGTTCGAGCCGAACGCGCTCGTCTCCCGGCCGGTACGCCGTAAGCCGCATCGTCAGGAACGGGCAGCAGCGATGCTCCAGCGGCATCCATTCGGCCAGCCGGCCGAGCAGCTCCGGTCCCGGCTCCAGCGCGAACGCGTACCCGTCCGGCAGCTCCTCCCATCCCGCCAGCCGGCTTCCGAAAATATCCCTCTTCAGCTCCTCGTACCGGCGTCTTTCCTCCGGAGCGAACGTCAGTCTGGAGCAAGCGATGCCGCAATCCGCACTCATGCCGATTCCTCCCTTTCTTCGAACCATATGATTGTCAAGCGCACCGGAGTTCCGGTATGCTGTCGGATAACAGGTTACGACTTCAAGTCGACTTGAAGTCAAGAGGAGGATGAATCTCCATGATTTCGATCGGACAGGCGGCGGAAGCGGCCGGCCTTCGGCCGTCGGCGCTTCGCTATTACGAACAAGAAGGGCTGCTGCCTCCCGCTTCGCGGCAAGGCGGCAAGCGCATGTACGACCCGTCGATCGTCGGGCGCCTCGAAGTCGTGAAGCTTGCCCAGCGGTGCGGATTCCGATTGCCGGAAATCAAGCGGCTGCTCGACGGCTTCGACGCCAACACCCGGCCGTCCGAACGGTGGAAGCAATTGGCGACGGACAAAGAGCGCGAGCTGACGGAGCACATCCGCCAATTGACGGCGATGCGGAACCTGCTGCGCGAGAGCATGACTTGCGACTGTTTATCGTGGGAAGAGTGCTACGCGATTCTTCGTCCCGCGGCGGACGCGTAAAGGAGGCGGTTCGATGTTGATGGCGATCGCGTTGTTTGTGTTGGCGGGTGCGGCCGAAATCGGCGGGGGATATTTGGTGTGGCTGTGGCTGCGGGAGGCGAAGCCGCTCGGGTACGGCATCGCCGGCGGTTTGATTTTGGTCGCGTACGGCGTCATTCCGACGTTGCAAAGCTTCCCGGCGTTCGGACGTGTCTACGCGGCGTATGGCGGCGTCTTCGTCGTGCTGGCGGTGCTGTGGGGCTGGCTCGTCGACAAGAAACCGCCGGACTTGTACGACTGGATCGGCGCGGCGATTTGCCTCGTCGGCGTGTCGGTCATGCTGTGGGCGCCTCGCCCGTAGCGCAGGCGGACGGCGCCGGAAAATGCGGGCGCAGCGCCCGGCCGATCCGTTCGGACGCGCTGACCAGCGAAATCGCGCGTTTCGCCTCCCGAGCCGCGATCGGAACGCAGACGAGCCCCTGGCTCGTCAGCCGGCCGGCCGCCATGCGGGGAGCGAACGTAATGCCGGCGCCCGCCGCGACGTAGCCGAGGATGAAATCGCCGAACTGCACCTCCGATTTGATGCGCGGCTCGAGCCCTTCCGCCTCGATCAACGTCGAGATCAGCCGCCGCGTCGTGCAGCTCGGCGGATGGACGACGAGCGGCTCGGCGGCGATGTCGCGCATCGTGACGGACGCGCGTCCTTCGAACGGGTGCCCGGCGTACGCGACGACGACGTACGGCTCCTCGAACAACAGAGCGCTCCATTGCGACGCGTGGTGCGGCTGCCGCTCCAGCAGCGCGGCATGCGTTTCTCCGCGGGCGAGCATCCGCTCCAGCTCGTCGGACGTCTCGCGCACCTCCACGCGAACGCGAATGCCCTCGCCCTCCATAGCCAGGACGGCGCCAGGCAAATAATGCGCCGCGAGGCTCGGCAGCGCCCCGATCGTGTAATCGCCCCGGCCCGCGGCTGCGGCCGCGGCCGCTTCGATCGCCTTCAGCTCGGCGTATACGGGTACGAGGCGCTCGTAGACGAGACGGCCGGCTTCGGTCGGCTCCACGCCGCCGGGCGACCGGTGCAGCAGCCTGACGCCGTAATGCGCCTCCAGCGACTGGATTTGCTTGCTGAGCGCCGTATGCGACACGCGCAGCTCGGCGCTTGCCTTCGCCATGCTTTTCAGCCTTACGGCGGCCAAGAACGCCTCGATAAAGTGCAAGTTCACGGTTCCCCGCCCTTTCCCCGTCCGAACGGATCTTTCCTCCCACCTTACCAAAGCGAACCGCGGGATACAACCTTTGGTTGCACCCCCCCGCGAAAGGTGAAATTCCCGCCCTCGCCTCCGCGTACTACAATGAACCCATCTTGCAAAACCAAAGGAGATGACGTCATGAAAGTGAGCGTAATCGGTACGGGAAGAATGGGTTCGCGCCTCGCGAGGGCGCTCTCGCAAAGCAGCGGGAAAGAGGTGCTGTGGGGCTCGAGAGAACCCGAACGCGCCCGGAGGCTGGCGGAGGAGATGGAGCTGAGCGGCGTGCGGGCAGTCGACCCGCGCGAAGCGCTCGAGGCCGACGTCGTCGTGCACGCGCTCTGGTTCCGGGACGTCCTGCCGTGGGCGGAGGCGCATCGGGACGCGCTGGCAGGCAAAATCGTCGTCGACATCGTCAACCCGTTCAACGACGACTTCGACGATTATACGCTGCCCTGGGGCGCGTCGGCGGCGGAGGAGCTGCAGCGCGCACTGCCGCAGTCGCGCGTCGTCGGCGCCTTCAAGAACACGTTCTGGACCGTGTTCGACAAGCCGGTGCACGAGGGGCTGACGAGCGACGTGTACGTCACGTCCGACGACGAGGCGGCGAGGCGGACGGTGCTGGAGCTGCTGCGGGGTCTGCCGTTCCGGGCGCTGGACGCCGGCGCGCTGCGCAACAACCGCACGATCGAGCGGATGACGCTGTTCGAGCGCGAGATGGCGATTCGGCACGGCCATCCGGGCTACGTTTCGTTCCGGCTGTTCGGCGTGCCCGGTTGAGTTCGCCCCTGCCAAGAAGGGACGTTCGCCGGGATAAAGTCCCATGACGGCGGGACGGCCGCGTCTATATAATGCTGCTTGAGACGAAACGGCGGCCGCCCCGCAGGACGAGTTGAATCGCGGCACGTTTCTTGTTACGTTTTTGGTATTGAACATGAACATGAACGAACGACTTGGGTTCGACCGGCTTGGCCGCCGGCGTATCCGAAGGGGGGGCCAGCCATGACGCAGCGCCGCAGCGCCGTCCTCGGCAGAGGACTGGCAGCCGTCGTTTTCGCGCTGACCGCCTTCGTCTATTTCGCGGATCTTCCCTTGTACTACGACAAATTAACGATCGTCGCGGCGGAAGCCGACCATCCGCGTCTAACCCCGGAGTCCGCCGCGCAGCTTCGAACGCTGGGGCTTTCCCCTTTCGCCTTCGCCGGCTATTTCACCGCGTTGTCGATGCTGTTTTACGCGGTGTACGCCGGGGTGGCGGCCGCGCTGCTGCTCCGAAGGCCGAACGAATGGATGGCGGTGCTGCTGGCCGTCTGGATGTTGACGTTCGGCGCCTGGTTTCCGAACGGATTCGAGAGCCTGGCCGCCGCCTCCCCCGCATGGCGCCCGTTGACCGCCTTCATCGGGTTCGTCTCCACCGCGACGCTGTATTACGCGCTGCAATGGTTTCCGAACGGACGCTTCCAGCCGCGGTGGACGATATGGCTTCCGATCGCGGGCATCGCCGCGGATACGCTCGCCCGGTTCGCTCCGTGGCCGGAGCAGCCCCGGACTTGGGCGCTGGAGGCGCTGCTGTTCGCCGGCTGGGCGATTCCGTTCGCCGCCGCGCAGGTCGTCAGGTACCGACGGCATCTGTGCGCGGTCGAGAAGCAGCAGACGAAATGGGCGCTGCTGTCGATCGGCGCCAGCTTGGCGCTGCTCGCGGCGCTGCCGTTCGCCGGCGCCGCGTGGACGGGAATATGGATGGAGCTGTTCGGCAATACGGTCCTGTACGCCGCATTGATGGGCATTCCGGCGGCGGTGCTCGTCGCCATGATGCGCTACCGGCTGTGGGACATCGATCCCATCATCCATCGTACCCTGTTGTACGCCTCGCTCAGCGTCGCGCTGCTGCTCCTGTACATCGTGACGGTGTCCTATTTCGCCTCGCTGTTTCGCACCGAACAAAATCTGGCGATCTCCCTGCTCGCCACCGGCGTCGTGACCGTCGCTTTCCAGCCGCTGCGGCTTCGGCTGCAGCGGATCCTCAACCGGTTCATGTACGGCGACGCCGACGATCCGTATTCGGTGCTGACCCGGCTCAGCGGCCGGCTGGATCAGGCGCTCGCCCCCGGCGCCTCGCTCGCGGTCGTCGTCACGACGGTCCGGGAAGCGCTGAAGCTGCCGTACGCCGCCGTCGCGCTGGACGTCGCCGGGCGGCCGGTCGTCCTGGCCTCCTCGGGAGAGAAGGGACCGGATATCGCGAGCGTGCCGCTGCCGATGCACGGAGAACCCGAGGAGGTCGCCGGGAGGCTGGAGCTCGGCCGGCGGGCGGCCGGGGAGCCGTTCCGGCCGGCGGAGCGCATCGTGCTGGAGCAGATCGCGCGGCAAGCCGGGGCGCTTGCCCAGGCGATGCTTCTGAACGAACGGCTGCACGCTTCGAGAACGAAGCTCGTCAAAGCGCGGGAGACGGAGCGCCGAAGGCTGCGCCGCGAGCTCCACGACGCCATCGGGCCGGCGCTGGCGGCACAGCTGCTGAAAATCGGCGCCGCCCGGCATTACTTGGGGATCGACGAACGGGCGGCGGACCGGCTGCTCGCGCAAATCGAAACCGATATGGAGCGCGCCGTCGACGAAATCCGAAGGATCGTGTACGATCTGAGGCCGCCGACGCTCGACGAGTACGGTTTGCTTGCGGCCGTGCAGGAGCTGGTGCGCCCGTATACGCTGCCCCCCTTGCAGCTCGCCGTCCGGCTTTCGCTGCCGGACCGGCTGCCGCCGCTCGACGCCGCCGTCGAGGTGGCGGTGTATCGCATTTTGCAAGAGGCGCTGCATAACGTCGGCAAACACGCCCGGGCGACGAAGCTTCGCATTCGCCTAGAGCTGAAGGAGCAGCTCGAGCTGGAAATCGAAGACGACGGGGTCGGGGTCGACGCCGGCGGGCGCCGCGGATCGGGGCTCGGCCTCGCCTCGATGCGGGAGCGCGCGGAGGAGCTCGGCGGAACGTTCGACGTCGAGACCGGCGCGCCGGGCACGCGCATTCGCGTGCAGCTGCCTCGTCCGACCGCCGCGCAGGAAAGGAGCGGTATGCCGCATGACGATTAAAATCATTATCGCCGACGATCACCCGGTATTTCGCGAAGGGCTTCGTTCGCTGCTGTCCATCGACGAAGCGCTGGAGATCGCGGCCGAAGCTTCCGACGGAGAAGAAGCCGTCAAACTCGCCATGGAGCTCCGTCCCGACGTCGTGCTGATGGACATTCAGATGCCCGTCATGAACGGCATCGACGCCGCGCAGCGGATCGTCGCGCGGCTGCCGGGCGTCCGCGTCTTGATGCTGACGATGTACGACGACGACGACTCCGTCTTCAAAGCGATGCGAGCCGGCGCCAGAGGATATATTCTTAAAGGGGCTCGGCCCGAAGAGGTTATCCGCGCCGTCCGGGCGACCGCCGACGGGGAAGCCATCTTCAGTCCGTCCATCGCCGTCCGGTTTATCGAATACTTCCAGCTCGTGAAGCCGGCGGCGGCCGAAGCCGCCGCCCTGCTGCCGGAGCTGACGGAACGGGAGCTCGAAATCCTCGGACTCATCGCGAAAGGCATGAAAAACGCGGAGATCGCTTCTTCCCTGTACTTGAGCCCGAAAACCGTCCGCAACCATATCAGCAACATCCTGAGCAAGCTGCAGGTGGCGAACCGGGCGGAAGCGATTCTCCGCGCGAGAGATGCGGGGTTAGGCACGTAAACCGTCACTCCGAAACCCTCCCCAAAAAATAACCGGCAAGAAAGATCGTGACGATAACGACCGCATGGAACGCCGCCCACGCCCACCGCCCGTATTGGAACGCCTTCGCGGCGATGGGTTTCCTATGCTCCGGAGCGACGATGCGGCCGCCGACCCATTCGAACAGGAGCAAATACAGCCACCACCACGTATACGAGTCCCACGTATCCCACTTGAACTGATACCGGATCAGCTTCGTGGCTTGCAGCGCGAACACCTCGGCCAGTACGCCGAGGTGCACGATGCCCCAATAAAACGGAATTTTCCACGGCCAGCGCCGCGGGCTGTATCGAACGCCGAACATCGCCATCGCGGGGAACGCGGCGGTTACGGCGAGGAACGGCATCGGCGACAATTGCGGAAGCTCGCGGACCGGATATGCGTAAAAGCCCAGATTGACGAAAATGTAGCAGAGCGCGTTCGCTGCCGCGGCGCTGAGCAGAAACAGAAGCCCGTACTGCCTCCACTGCTTGCGGATGATCCAAATGCAGAAGCCGGCGCCGACCGCGATGCTCCCATATAAGATGATGTATTCCAACGCCCAGTTGAATTCCATGGCGACCCTTCCCTATTGACGGCAAACTTCTATCCAGTTTCTCCCATACTACCCCCTGCTATACCGTTCGGGAGGGCGGCGCCTCTTTTTTACGCAAACATTTTCCGATACAGCGCCTCCGCCAGTAAAAAGGAAATCGTCGACTCCACGCCTTGATTCAGGTTCGCCCCGTCTTCGGCCAAGCCGTCGCGGCAGCCGCCGTCCCGCTCGTCCGCCATGACCGCTCCGCCGTCGTTGTCGCCGCGAAACCATTCCCGGCACCGCACAGCGACGTCCCGATATTTCGGGCGCTCCGTCAGTTCGTACGCTTTGGCCGCCGCAAGCATCAGCTTCCAGACGTCGATCGGCTGCTGATCCCAATCCGCCCGTCGTCCCGGCACGCACCAGCCCCGGTTGCCGACCGGACGAATGCGGCCGTCGTCCGCGACCGTGAGGCCGATCAAGAAATCCAAGCTGTCCAACGCAGCCGCGAACGCGCTGTCGTTCCGTCGGACGTCGTACGCGCAGAGGAGGCCCCAAGGCATCAGGCCGTTGCTGTACGCGACGATCGGCTCGAACCAGCGCCAATCCGGCATGGCGGAGCCTCGGTACGCCTCGAGGAGCCGCCCCTCCAGCAGGGCGAGCTTCCGCTCCGCGTCCGCCGGATAGCCGCGCTTCGCCAGCAGGGCGGCCGCCGCGGCCGCGTACGCCCACCCCCGCGGGCTGACCATCTCGTCGACGCGCGTCAGCGCGCCCGCTACCAGCCGTTCAGCGGCAATCCGGCGGTCGGGGTCGTGCTCCAGCTTCGCGTACGCGAGCGCGCCCGCCCATAAGCACCGCCCCAAGCAGTCGTCGGACGGCGTCTCCGGCTCCGGCGACCGGTCGTAGGCGATGTTGTTATGGAAATGCCCGTCGTCCCGCTGCACCCAGAGCAGGAACGCCAAATACGTGTCGATTAAATCGTAAAGGAGATTCCGTTCGTCGTCCCCGGCGAGGTCGAGCCATTCCAAGCACGCCCAGAGCGCCCTTGCTTGGTCGTCCGCGCTGTATCCTTCCTTCCGGCGCGGAACGACGCCGAGCGCATGCTCGACGACGCCGACGTCGTCCGTCATTCGACGCAAGTGCCGGAACGGAATCGCACCGGGGAACGCTGCTCCGCTCATCGCCAGTCCCCCCTTCGGTTACGTCGCCTGCGTGACCGACCGCCGCGACGCCGCCATGCCGAACAGCTTCAGGTGCAACTCGCCGACCTTCGGCCAATGCATGCTTTCGCCGATCCGGCCGAGCTCGCGGGCGATCCGCTTGCGCCGTCCTTCGTCGGATAGGAGCGATATGACAGCCTCGGCCCATCGGGAGGCGTCGCCCGGCGGCAGCAGCAGCTCCGGATGGTCCGCGAGGATGTCCTTCGCGTACGCGTAAGGCGTGCTGAGCACCGGACGGCCGAGGCCGACCGCATACGCCAGCGTGCCGCTCGTAATTTGCTGCAGGCCGGGGTACGGCGTCGCGTACAGATCGCACGCGGAGAGCAGTCCGACCAATTCGTCCTCCTCCACGTACCGGTCGATCATGAGCACATGCCTCTCCACGCCGAGGCTCGCGATCAGCGCGCGCAGCTCCTCGCGGTACGCTTCGCCTTCGCGCTTGCGCACCTCTGGATGGGTTTGCCCGACGATCGCGTACAACAAGTTCGGCACGCGCCGGGCGGCTTCGGGCAGCGCGTGGATGACCGTCTCCAGCCCTTTGCCGCGGCTGAGCAGGCCGAA
This sequence comes from Paenibacillus sp., assembly GCF_035645195.1. Lineage (NCBI taxonomy): Bacteria > Bacillati > Bacillota > Bacilli > Caryophanales > Paenibacillaceae > Paenibacillus > Paenibacillus sp. Next base: position 103,291 of record NZ_DASQNA010000010.1, read on the forward strand.
CGTCATCATGACGTTCCGGTCCTGCCAGCCCCACTCCGCCCGCACCGCTTTGCGCTTGCCGGGCGCCGGCTCGGGCGTGCCGTGGGGCACGAACCACAGCTTCTCCTTAGGCGTGCCGAACGCTTCATGGAGATATTCCGCCGCCTTCCGATTCATGGCGAGCACGAGGTCGCTGCGGAGGGCGATGCGCTCCTGCACGCTGCGGTACGGTTCCTCGGGCTTCTCGAACACGGTATGGAACGTCGTCACGACGGGCTTCGTCAGCCGCTCCAGCAGCTCTAGGACAAAGTCCCCCGCCTCGCCGTCGAAGATGCCGAATTCGTGCTGCAGCGACACGACGTCGACATCGCTCCGGTTGAGCCGCTCCGCCATCTTCGCGTAGGCGTCGCGGTCGTCTTTCGGCAGCGTCCATACGGCGGGGTCAGAGAGCGGGGAGCGGTCCGCCGAAGGGCGAACCGCCACGACCGGATCGACCCCCTTCCATCCCCGCGCCCCGCGGACGGCTTGCCGCAGATGGTGGGTATATGTAGCGATGCCGCATTTCTGAGGCACGTACGTGCCGATATAAGCGATGCGCGTCATACGGATACCGCCTCTTTCATCCGGTTCACGACGGCCTCGAACAATATATGCTTGGAGCCGATTTCGGCGTCGTACCCGAACACGCATTGGTGAAGGCGCGCCCCCTGCCGGACGAGGCAGCGGTCCCACAAAATCGTCTCCGATACCCGCGCTTCGCCTAAGATGCGGCAATCGTCGCCGATGACGGCGTACGGACCGATGACGGCCCGGTCACCGATGCGCACCCGATCGCCGATAAGGACGGGCGGAATCAATAAGGCGCCGGAGCCGACGGAGCAATCGTTTCCAACCCATATGCCTTTCCCTCTTTCCTCCCCGAACAGCGGAATCGCAAGCTTGCGGTCCAGCATGTCCCAGTGCGCCTGCCGATATCGGTCCCGCGTCCCCATATCGAGCCAATACCCGCGCATCGGCATGCCGTACACGCCCTGGCCGGCTTCGATCAACGCCGGGAACGTCTCTCGCTCGATCGACACTTCCCGCCCCGGCGGAATGAACGAGAGCGCCTGCCGGTTCATCACGTAGATGCCCGCATTGATGAGCCGCGACGGCGCTTCCCCGCGCTTCGGCTTCTCCACGAACCGATGGATGCGCCCCGCGGACGTCCGTTCCACGACGCCGAATTGGGACGGGTCCTCGACCTCCGTGAGCCCGATCGTCACCGCCGCTCGGCGCTCCTTGTGAAACTCCAGCAGCGGCAGCAGTTCAATGCGCTGCACGACGTCGGCGTTCAGCGCAAGGAACGTATCGCCGAGCAGCGGCTCCGCGAGCTTGATCGCCCCGGCCGTGCCCAGCGCTTCCTCCTCCCGCGTATATTCGATGGACACGCCTAACCGGCTGCCGTCCCCGAAATGACGCTCGATATGCTCCGGATAGTGCTTCAAGGCGATGACGAATTCCCGAATTCCTTGCTCCTTCAATTGAAGCACAAGATGCTCGAGCCATGGGCGGTTGCCGACAGGTGCCATCGGCTTCGGCAGCTCCTCCGTCAACGGCCGCAGCCGGGTGCCCAAACCTCCAGCAAGCAGTAACGCCTTCATATCGCTTCTCCTCCTTTTTGCACAAAAAAAAGAAGTCTGTTCATGGCGAACTTTTCATCGGTCATGTGGTACCCATGAACGGCAAAAACTTCAGTCATCAACGACTTCTCTTATGAAAATGTGATTCGGCTCCTCCGCAAGGAGCGCCTCCATTTGCGCTTCAGCCACCGAAAGCTTCGACCGGAGCCGAACCAAAATCCCCTGAGCTCGCGGCGCGAGCCTGGCGAATCGGCGAGCGGAATCGCCGCCAACTTTCGGACTGCCAACGCCATCCCTCCCTAACGGTGTTAGCACTCACTGCCAACGTCTGCTAATAATATTCTAAAACAAACCTCCCTCCCCCGCTCAAGAAGGAAATTCGCCAAAAACCCCACAATTTCCCGGTTTAAGAATAAAATTTCTCCCGATTATGGGCTCTGTTTCAAGATTTCGTCGTTGCGCGCCCATGTCCAGGGGACGAGCGGCGGTCGACGCGCAGCAACAGCCAATATCCGAGCGTAAAAATCAACAAGACGGCGGAATGATTGTCCTCCTGCGCGGCGTTCCAGCGAATGACGGCGAAGACGGCGGCCACGGCAGCAGCAGCCGCCCACAACGGCAGCGATTTCGTTCGGACCGCGGTCGCCAGCAGCCAGATCGAAGCGGCCATCAACAGCGCCATCCCGACTGCCGACGGCACGACTCCTGCCGTATGGAGCGGCGAGTTCGCGATCGGGTCGCCGAACGATTCCACGATTTGGCCTGCGGCCAGCACCCACAGCCCGGCGACGTACAGCAGCCCGCCCATGCCGCCCCGGGGCCAAGCGCGAATCGACGCTCGCAAGCGAAGCCCGTGAACGGCCAGCGGCAGCAGCGGCAAGCCGAGCGTCCAATGCGCCGACGCGTGCGTATGCCGAACGAGTCCCGCGGCGACGAGCGCCGCGTCGACCGCCCACACGAGCGTCACGGCCGCCCATACCCAATTTCCCGTATCCCATCGTTTCACGATCGAGTTCCTCCTTCGTATCCCGGTTTCCGCTCCGTAAAGCGGCCTTCTCAAGTATAAAGGAGCTCCGTCAATATCGACCGCGGGATCCCTCGTGCATTTTGCGAAGATTGAACGAAGAAATTGCGAAGCAAGCATGATTCGCACGCGCCTACTCTTCGAGCGAAAGAAGGAAACCGGCTACGCGCGTTGAACTTTCAGTGTGCACGATAACAAGCAGCTTCGTTAACCGAGCAGTCTATCCCCCTTCTTTTTTGGCAGCGCTTTCCTTCACAGTCCCTATAAGTCTCTTAATTTTGGACATATGCATAGAAACGGCTCCGCCCGAAACGGAAGAAGCAAGCGCTTTCGCATTGCGGCCGAACTCCGAAGCTCGGCGCTTGCGGCAATGTTCAAATGTACAAAATAGGTCAGGTTGATGAAAACTCTCTCTCTCATTGTTAATATTATTTTAATACTTAACATTTTTAACTATTTCGTAACAGAGGATGAGATGTATGGATGAAGCGTTTCGCCTCGATTTACAAAGAGAAGTTGTTTATATAACGTCTAAAGCCGGCCAATTGCTTCATCGGTTTCAAATTCCGATGTGGTCTTGGAATCTTCTGACGGATACGATTATTTACTCGCCCGCCGTCGAGCAAATTTACGGGACCTCGTTTCGCGACTTCTGGGTCAAGAGCAATTATTCGGAGAAAGAGGAGACGCTGGAGTTTTCGCTGACCGGCCCGGACAAGCGCGTCCGCTGGTACCGCCAGCGCGTCATTCCCTTCTACAACGCTGACAACAAACTGGTCCAAATCGACGGTATGCTGACCGACATTACCGAACAACGTTCCGCCGAGGAGGAATTCGACGCGTTCCTCCAAACGCTGGTGAGAATGAACCCGAACCCGGCATACGCGATCGGGTTGGACGGGAAGTTCACGGAGGCGAACCGGGCGGCGGAAGAGTTGACCGGGTATTCCCGGGACGAGCTGCTGCAGATGTCCTGCATCCAGCTGCTGACCGGCGTCAGCGCGGAGGCGGCCGTATCGGAAATCCAGCGGCTGGCGTCGGAAAAGACGACGCTTATCGGCGACATCTCGATCATCCATCGATCGAAGCACGCGTTCTCCGTCAATAACGCGCTCGTTCCTCAGGTGCGCCGGGGACACGTCATCGGAATCGTGGGCTTCGTCCGAGGGGAACCGCTTTCGCCAGGCGTGCGGCATTGGAACGACGACGCCGATCTCGCGGAGGAGCGCAACCCGTATTCCTTCCTCTGGGTCGAAATTACCGATCGGCTCGCGCCGGGGAAAGTGCTGCATTGCGACAAGGCGTTCGCGGCCGCGCTCGGCCTATCGTCCGAGGAGCTGGCGCAGCTGACGTGGAAAGAGCTCGTCGCCGATGGCAGCCTGCCGCTGTTCCGGCAGAAGCTGGGGCGCCTGTTCGACAAAGGGTCGATGTCGTGCCGCCTCGAATACGCCGCGGGCAAAACCGGGACGAAGATCTTGACGAAAAATTACTGCATGCTTTCGTACAGCGGAGGCAAACGCGCCATCTGCATCGTAACGAAAGTCGTCGACGCGGCCGAACGGCCGACGGCGGACCATAAACACGATCCAGGGCGCAAACTGCGGATGATCATGGCGGAGCGAAACATTTCCACTAACGCTTTGTCGGAAATGACAGGTCTGTCCCGCGGCACCATCTCCAACTTGAAAAGCGGGAAAATCGGCAAGCCGCACCGATTCACGCTCCGGGTCATCGCCGACGCGCTGAACATCGACGTAACGGAGCTGCATTGAGCACACGCCGGGCGTAACCCTTAGCCAAAGAAGCTCTCGGAACCGTCCGAGAGCTTCTTTTCGTACTCGACCGCAATTTCTTCAGAACGCCGCTTCGCATTTCTCCGGAAAATATTGTACGAACGCGCTCGCCGGCGCCGGCTTGCCGAAAAAAAATCCCTGCACGTCGAAGCACCCTAGCTCCTTAAGCAATTCCAACTGTTCCTCGGACTCGACGCCTTCCGCGACAACCTTGTACTCCAATATGTTCGACATGGAGATGATCGTGTTCACGATGGCCAAGTCGCTGCGGCTGCGCGTAATGTCTTGGACGAACGTCTTATCGATCTTGAGCGTATCGATCGCGATTTTCTTCAACGAGCTCAACGAAGAATACCCCGTTCCGAAATCGTCGATCGCGATCTGGATGCCGATATGCTTCAAATCCTCGATGCGCCTCATCGTTCGTTCCACCTGGCGGTAAGCGACCGTCTCGGTAATTTCCAGACATAAATATTGCGGGTCGAGTCCCGCCAGCTGCAGCGCCTGGTACACGACGCCGACCAAATTCGCCTGTTCGAACTGCTTCATGGAGAAATTGACGGCGATCGGGATGCTGTCGTAGCCGGCGTCCTGCCACGCTTTGTTTTGCCGGCACGCCGTCCGCAGCACCCAATTCCCGATCGGTACGATCAAGCCGGAATCTTCCGCGACCGGCACGAATTCCGCGGGCGATACGGAGCCGAGCCGAGGGTGATTCCATCGAAGCAGCGCCTCTACGCCGACGATGCGTCCCGTGCTCGCGTTCACCTGGGGCTGATAGTGCAGTTCGAACTGCTGATTGACGAGCGCCTTCCGCAGCTCATGCTCGATATCGACTTTACGCTGCATTTCGATGTTCAGGTTCGAGCTGTAAAACTGGAAGTGATGCTTGCCCCGCTCCTTCGCATGGTTCATTGCGGAATCCGCATGCTTCAACAGCGTATCGAAGTCGATGCCGTCGTTCGGCGACATGCTGATGCCGACGCTGACCGTGACGTACACGTCCTGGCCGTCGACCGCGATCGGATCCGAGAACGCGCCGATGATCCGCCTCGCCACTTCCGCCGCGTCGTCCATGCCGGACGCTTGCTCCAGCAGAACGACGAATTCGTCTCCCCCGTATCGGAAAATATGCCCTTTCTCGGGGACGACGTCTTGGAGCACGCCGGCGATTTCCTTCAGCACGAGATCGCCGAACCGGTGCCCTTTCGTATCATTGATCATCTTGAAACGGTCCACGTCCAAAGACAATACGGCGAACGGCTTGCGCCGCCGCGTCGAACGCTCCAGCATCTCTTCGAAACGAACATTCAACAGGTTTCGGTTCGGCAGCCCTGTCGCAGGGTCGTAATGCGACAGCTGCGCAAGCTCCCTCGCCGTCTGTTCTTTATACCGGTGTAAGCGGGACTCGCTTTCCTTCAGCCGCCGCTCCATCGCCCGCGCTTCCTCCAACAAGGCGCTTTCGCGCCGCAGCCGCCCGGTCAGTAAGCAAATGTAAGCAAAACTTATGCACTGGGCGGCGATCAGCACCGCCTCCGCCCGACCCGCGCCGGGCGCCGACAGTCCCGCTCCGAACCCGAAGCCGACGGCGATGACCAGCGCGATGGCCAGCTCGTTTCTTTTCATGCGTCATTCCCCTTTACTGTCTACGCCTCTAGCCTTGCACCAGCGACGCCGCGTCCAAGATCAAGGCCACTCGGCCGTCGCCCAATATGGTGGCGCCCGCGATCCGTTCGTTCGCCCCGACGTAAGCGCCCAGCGACTTGATGACGACCTCCTGATTTCCGATCAGTTCGTCCACCGCGATCGCCGCCCGCCTGTCCCCATGTTGGACGACGACGATTGGAACGGTAGCTTTCTCGCTTCTCGCTTTCGACAGATGCAGCAGCTGGTGGAGCCGCACGACAGGGATTACGCGGCTGCGAAGAACGATCGTTTCTTCCCCATGCATGCTGTGAATGTCCCCCGGAGACGCTCTCACGATTTCGGAGACGGCTCCCATGGGGATGATGAAGGTCGAACCGCCGGATTTCACCAGCAATCCGGTAATAATGGCCAGCGTGAGCGGCAGCTTGATCCGGAACGTCGTCCCCCGGTCGATGGCCGTATCGATCTCGATGGACCCGTTCAGGGACTGGATCTGGCTCCGTACGATATCCATGCCCACGCCCCGCCCCGACACGTCGCTGACGACCTCCGCGGTCGAAAATCCGGGTTCGAAGATCAGCTTGACGGCGTCCAGGTCGGACAAGCCGTCGGCTTTCGTTTCCGAAATCAAACCCTTGCGAACCGCGGACCGTTTGACTTTCTCCGGATCGATGCCCGCCCCGTCGTCCTCCACCAGCACGTTAACGCTGTTATCTTCGTGGAATGCGCGGATGCGCAGCGTTCCCGCCGGGTCCTTCCCTTTCCGCCGCCGCTCCTCGGGCGTTTCGATGCCGTGATCGAGCGCGTTGCGGATCAAATGGATCAGCGGGTCTCCGATGTCGTCGATGAGCGTGCGATCCAGCTCCGTGTCGCCGCCCTCGATCTGGATGCGCACCTCTTTCCCGAGCGTTACCTCCAAATCGCGAACCATCCGCGGAAATCTATTGAAGACGTGCTCGATCGGAAGCATGCGCAGCTTCATGACGTTCTCTTGCAGATCGCCGATCGCTCTCGTCAAGTGGTCGTTGATTTGACCCAAATCCTCCACGGCGGGCTCCGTCCTGCATATTTGTTTCAATGTCTTGTACGCCCTGCGGATGCGGGTTTGCTCAATGACGAGCTCGCCGACCAAATTCATCAGCTCGTCCAGACGCTCGACGCTGACGCGAACCGTCTGCGTGCGCGCCTTCCCCTTGACGGAGGGCTCCGGTTCTCCGCCCGCCTGCGGCACGTCCGGGGCGGCGCCGGATCGCGCCGGCGGCGCTGCCGCCGCCTCGACCCGGACGGATGAGACATCCGTCAGCGACAGCGCGAACCGCTCCGCCTCTTCCGGCGGCATGTCCGTTTCGATCGTCAGGCGGAGCCGCCCCGGGAACGATTCGTCCAGAGCGTCGAGGGCAGGCGACATCTCGACCACCTTCGCCCATTCGTTCAACTCCCGATGGATAATCATCGCCCGGACGGTTTTCATTTCGCAATCCGCTCGGATGTCGATATGCAGCCGATACTCCCGCGGCGCGCCCGCCTCCTCGGCGGCGGAACGGTCGGGCGCAGGCTCGACGCGCGGCTGTTCCGCGAATCGCCTCAACGCTTCGACGAACGACTCTACGTCGACGCCGCCCGGTTCGACTTCCCCCGCGAATTCGTCCGTCAGCAGCTTCAAGCGGTCCAGCCCGATCAACAGCAGCGTGATCAAATGCTTCGTCACCGGGAGCTCTCCGCTCCGGATTCGATCCATGACGCTCTCCATCTCGTGCGTCAAATCCCGCGTCCGGTTCAGGCCCAGCGCGGCGGAGGAGCCCTTCAGCGTGTGCGCGGCCCGGAACAGCCGCTGAATCGCCTCGTCGTTGGCCCCGCCCGGCGCGAGACGCAAAATTTCCGCTTCCATGACTCGAATTTGATCTTCCGCTTCTTCCAAATACACATCCCTGTACTGCCCTATGTCGAACATTCGGTCCGCTCCTTCCGTCAGCGAACCAACAGCTGGTCCAGCTTCAGAATGCCGACCAAGCCCGCCGGCGTAAACCCGATGCCCGCAAAGAAAGCCCCGTTCAACGTTCCGACCCTGTCCGGAGGCGGCTGAATTTCCGAGAACGTGATGACCTTGTTCACCTGATCGACGATAACGCCGACGGTGTCCTCCCGGTGATTGACGACGACGATGCGGGACGCCTTGGTGCTTTCCTCCTCCGGCAGATGAAACAAGTATCGCAAGCTGACGATGGGGACGATTTTCCCCCTTAAATTTATAACGCCTTTCACGTACGGCTTGGAGTTGGGGATTTCCGTCACCGTCTGCATCTTGATGATCTCGTGAATGTCGCGAATATTTAATGCGTATTTGGCGTTCCCGACGCCCATTTCGACATATTGCTCCCGGGTTGCGGCCGCTTCCATGCTCCCACCAAGCCTTTCCGTGAATTCGTTCGTGCGCACGAGCCCGCGCTTCGCCGCGTCAGTCGACCTTGAAGGCCGCGACCAGCGAATTGAGCTCTTCCGCGAGCTGCGCGAGCGACTGCGAAGAAGAAGCGGTCTCTTCGGCGGCCGCGGCCGCTTGTTCGCTGGCGGCGGCGACGGTCCCGACCGCCGTCAGCACCTCGGCCGACTGAGCGGCCTGTTCCTCGCTCGCGGCGGCGATTTCGACGACCTTCTGCGAAGAGTCGTTGACCATGCGCAGGATGCTCCGGAACGCGTCGCCGGTCTGTTCCGTAAGGACGACGCCCTCCGAGACGGCTTCGAAGCTCTTTTGCGTGTTGCTCTGCATCCCTTTGATGATCGCGGAAATTTGCTTCGTCGCTTCGCCGCTTCGCTCGGCGAGCTTGCGAACCTCGTCCGCGACGACGGCGAAGCCTCGCCCTTGCTCGCCCGCCCGCGCCGCTTCGATCGCCGCGTTCAGCGCGAGCAAATTCGTCTGCTCGGCGATGTCGTCGATCACTTCGATGATGTCGCCGATCGTATTGGAGTCGTTCACGAGCAGCAGCACTTGTTCGTTCACGCGGTTCATGCCTTCGACGGAACGCGTCACGATTTCGCCGCCCTGCTTCGCCGCCGCTTCGGTTTCGTTCGCCAGCTCGGCGGCTTCTTCGGCGCGCTTCGCCACCGCGTGCACGGCGGCGCCCAGCTCCTGCAGCAGCTCGTTCATCGTTTGCACGGAATTCGCTTGATCGCTGCTGGAGCTCGCGACCTCTTCCGTGCCGGCGGAAATTTGCTGCGCCGCCGCGGCGACGTTGTGCGCCGCCCCCGCCACCTGCCAGACCAGCTTTTGGAGGTTCGAGCTCATCTCGTTCACGGCGGCCGCGAGGCGGCCGATTTCGTCCTTCGTATCGATCGCCAGCTCGACTCGCAAGTCGCCGCCGGCCACCTTGCCGACCGCCTCGACGACGAGCCGCAGCGGGCGGGCGATCAGCTGCGCGATGCCGTAGCCGAGAACGGCGCTGACCGCCAAGGCGATCGCGATGACGACGATCATCGTCGTTCGCGTCGACGCATAGATTTCGTTCGACTCCCGGTTCGCCTCTTCGGCGTAGTGCACGTTCGTTTCGATAATGGAAGTCATAATCCCGCGAACTCCGCTCGCGAATGCGTCGAACGTTTCCAATTCGGACGCGAATCGTTCGGCGTCGCCGGAGAGGTTCGTGTCGACAAGCTGCGCGTACCGCTCCTTGTATTCGCCCCACCGCTCGTCGAACGTTGCCAGCAGCTCCTTCTCCTCGTCCGTGATGTTCGCGCCGCGGTAGGCGCTCATCCGCTCCTCAAGAACCGCGATCTCCTTCTCGGCCTCTTGCGCGAGCGCCTCCTTCTCCGACCGAGAATCGGCGATCAGCTCCATGTCTCTTATGTACAGCCTCGTCCGTAGGAAGGACAGCTGCGCTTGCGACATATGATCGACCGCCGCCGTGTCTTCGTACGTGTCGCTAATCATGTTGTTGAAATGGTTTAAATTCAGCAACCCGTAAACGCCTACGAACACCAGAAGAACGGCCACGATCCCGAAAGAGGCGGTCAGCTTCGCCGAAGCGTTCAAATTCAGCACCCATCTTGGCATGGTCTAAAATCCTCCTATTGCATGATGTGTTCCGATTGCTGCCGGTTCGCCGAAGCCTTGCGCGCGAAGGTAAAGATTAGCAAATCCGGCGCGTCTTATGGGCGATTGTAATATATTCCATACAAATTCATGGAACCCGGTTGAATCGCTTACAATAATGGTTTGCTAACGAATCCGCCGGTTGACATCGTTTTCTTTCGCCAAAAAAAAGATTAATGTACATAACAATAATTGTCGTTAATGATCAAGCTCCATAATAGATCCGAACAGTTCGCGTTTCGGGCGGTGCCGGATTCGAGGCGCGGAGACGGAGCTGCAATTTTGCCATTTGATCAATATCCGCGTGAATCGCATGGTCTGAAATCGTTTGCTCGGTTGGCGTTTGTTACTGTTTTGTGTCAACACGGGACGATCCGAAGTCCGGCCGATTTTTAAATATTTTGTAAATCGTTCCTTGATTTTGGGTTTTATCGGCAAATAAAACAGAAAGACCCGAACGCTTCGCGCGTTCGGGCCCTTCGATCGTTACTCTTTCGCTTTGGGTGCGGGCTTCGTCATTTTCTTGTACCCGAATCCCGTATCGGCCAACACCGGGAGACTTTTCATGCTGCGCTCCATCGGAGACTGGCATTGGGAGCATGTCGGCACTTCGTCGAACGAATATTCGTCCCGCATCCATCCGTTGCAGCCGTCGTTCGTGCAAGACCAGATTGCCGTGTCCGCGTAGGGAACTTCCTCGGCCGGCTTCTTCCTAGAATTATACATGGCGAACCTCCGCGCCCGTCTCCATTCAAGACACCCTCCGTCGGGCTGACACCCATATTTTACATGCACATTTGGCCAAATATACCATAGCGCCGCCTTAATCGCAAACCAGCGCCCTCCTCCGCGAACGGACAAGGTCAGGGAGCGAGCCGCCTCCGCACGCGCACCGTCCGCGCCGCGTCGTTCCAATCGGCTGTTCCGTTCAGCTGCTCGGTGACGAAGCGGATCGGCACGAACGTGACGCCGCGGACGATGCGGGGCGGAACGTCGATCCGTCGGGTCTCCCCGTTCACCGCGACGGCCGTGTTGTCCGGTCTGAGCACGATGGAGAGCCCTTCTTCCGAAATCGCGATCGTCCGCGCCTCGCCGTCCCAATCGACCCGCGCGCCCAGATGCTCCCCGATGAACCTGAGGGGCAGCATCGTGCGGCCGCCTTCGATATACGGCGCCTCCAGCATCGAGACGGCCGTACCGTCGACGAGCGCCCTTCTGCTGCCGATCGTCAGCGTAATATCTCTCAGCGGCCGCTCCTCGACGGCAGGCTCGGGCGCGGGCGGTTCCTCCGGGGGCGCCTCGGGCTCCTGAGGGCTAATATTTTCCGGCGGCGGCGCCTCCTGCGCCGCCGTCAGCGCCGTGCCTGGGTAGTAGAAGCTTAATATTTCTTCGAAACCGAAGCCCGCCTCCGCCATTCGCCTCGTCCCTTCTTGGCTCATTCCGACGGCGTGGCCGAAGCCGCGGCCCGACATCGTGAAGGCCGTATCGTCCGAAGCGACCGGGTCGATCAAGTAGCTGCGAATCAGGCTCGCGCCGATCATCGCCCGGATGCGCTGCGCGGTCGCATCTTGGAACCGGACCTCGTGCAGCCGAAGAGCCCCGGTTTCGTCCCTGCTCCCTTTCATGACGAACGTGACGGCGATGCTCCCCCGGATGGCGCGCCCGCCCGACGTGCGAACGTCCGAGACCGACAGCTCCGGCACGGACACGATCTTCACGTCTCCGCTCGCGTAGCCGTTGCGGACGAGCCATGTTTTAAGATTGGCGGCGATCGTCGGATCGGCCTCCTTCGCCTCCGCCCACCAGGCGTCCGGATTGGACAAGTCTCGACCCGTCAAATCGATCTGCGTCTTCCGTATGCGGAAGCTCCACGGCAGCACGGGGTCGTACGGATCCGACTGGATCGGCAAGTACGGAAGCGGATCGCCGCCCCAGACGTTCGCGTTCGATTCCGTCAGGCCGCCGTTGCTGGCCGAATACAGCGTCTCGGCTAGGGCGTCGCGGTACATCAGCAGGCGCCCCCGCGTTTCGTTCACCGCCCGCGTCGCGTTCGGCTGCCAGCGATACCCTGCGTACACTTGGTAATTGATCGAATCGTCGATGACCGATCGGCTGCGGGCCGCGGCATACGTCCGCGCCGCGACCGCCTGCACCTTGAGAGCTTCCAGGGGCCAGAAGTCCGGCATTTCGTACGGAACGACCCCCTTCAGGTAGTCCTCAAGCGGCAGCGTATTGACCGGCCGGACGAAGCCGCCCTCCGCTCTGCATACGACGGTGCCGAGATAGGGGCGCTGATTCAGGACGACGTAATTGCTTGTGCCGTATACGGTCGGCGCGAACGTCACCGACGGCGCCGCCATAACGCGCGCCGCGCCTTCGTACACGGCGATCTCCCCGTTCTCCGCGCGCAGGCGGTACGACGCATTCGCCGGCGCCGCCATGCCGTTCACCGTACACGAACCGACGACGTTCAACTGCAGCTCCGCGACGTTCCCCAAATAATTGATCAGCTTGACGGAAATGTTCGCCGCGGCCGAGTAGGGGCGGTACCGGCGCACCTCCGAATCGTGGCGGACGGCCAAGGAGGCGACGCCGACGGCGAGAATGACGGCCGCCAGCGCCGCAATACGGTATGCGCTTCTGATGTCGATCACCTCACCCCTTACTATTCCTTACTTTCCCGAAAATCCTTCATCGGGCGGCGGAATGTGCGCATGTCCGCGGCCGGGGTAGGTTGGCGCACTTCCCGCGGAACGCTCCGTTGAATAGGATGCTTATAGCTTGTCAGGAAAGGAGGGAATTCTATGACCGTATATCGAGCGCTCCTGCTCGGCCGCAACGAGGTGCCTCCGGTCGCGACGCCGGCCTTTGGCACCGCCGTCTTCCATTACGATGAGGCCAACCGGCGCATTCGCTTCCGTCTCGAAGTGCAGAACATCTCCCGCATGACGCAAGCGCATATCCATCTGGGTCGCCCCGGTCGGAACGGACCGGTCGTCGCCTTCTTGTTCGGCCCGTCCGCGTTCGGCATCTCGACCGGCCGCGGCGTCGTCCGCGGAACGCTGACGGCCCGCAATCTCGTCGGACCGCTGCAAGGACGGACGATCCGCGACCTCGTGCGCGAGCTGAACAACGGCAACGCGTACGTGAACGTGCACACCGTGCAGCGGCCCAACGGCGAAATTCGCGGCCAAATCCGCCGCTCCGTCATCCGCTGACCGAAGGTTCCCCGCGGCGCAGCCAATGAAGGCCGCCTCTCGCTCTCGGCGAAAGGCGGCCTTATCTTCGGCGCGAAGTCACTGTCCGCGCCGCTCCTGCTGCTCCTGATACCTTCCGCGTCATTCCGCCGCGTACCCGAACGCGTTCTTGCCGGTCCCTTTCACCTTGTACATGGCCATGTCCGCTTTGCGCACCAGCTCCGCGGGCTCCCCGCCGTCCCGAGGGTACAAGCTGATGCCGATGCTGACCGAGAGGCGCACGCACGCGCCGTCGACCTCGAATGGCCGTTCCAGCGCCTTCACGAACTTCTGCGCGATGACCGCCGCATCCCGCTCCCCCTTCAGCTGGCTCAGCACAACGATAAACTCGTCTCCGCCCAGCCGGGCGATCGTGTCGCTGCTGCGGATGCACCCCTTGAACCGCTGCGCCGTTTCCCTCAGCACCTTGTCCCCGTACTCGTGTCCGAACGCGTCGTTAATTTCTTTGAATCCGTCCAGGTCGAGGAACATGACCGCCAGTTTGTCCCCGTTCCGCTGCGCGTAGCTGATCGCCCAAGCGAGCCTGTCGTTGAAATACAGCCGGTTCGGCAGCTCCGTCAGCGAGTCGTGAAGAGCGAGATGGCGGTTCACCCGCTCGGCGTTCCGCATTTCGTTGAACTCGACTTCCATCTCCCGGATCAAATTCTTCAGCTTGTACACCCGGTCGTACATGTTCGTCATATCCGTAATTTGAATCAGCGCATAGCTCGCGTCGGCTTCGTACAGCGGTTCGACGTGCATGTTCTGCCTGCTGACGTGGTCGTCCGGCGCGTCCTTCGGCAGGACGAACGCCTTGTGGAGCGTGCCGGAGCAAAAGCGGCTTTGCCCGTGATACAGCGCGTTGACCACGATATCCGCGTACGCTTTCGTTTGGAATTTTGGACATACCGAAGGCAGGCTCAGCCCGACGACTTCGTCCCTTTTCCTCCCCGTATACCGCTCCAGCCATCGATTCCAAACGACGATGTTCATTTCGCGATCTACGATCATAACCCCGACATTCGTTCGGTCCAACGCTTGGGAAACCAAACTATCCACGGTGGTCCTCCAGTACGGCATCGATTTTGCTGAGCAGCGTCGCGATAGAGTTCATGCTCAGCGCGATAATGATAACCCCTTTCACCTTCGTTTCGGCCAGCGAGAACGACGTGTGCAAGATAAGCACATACAGCTCGTTTTGCATAATGGCGCTCTGGTCCGCGGTCGAGACGAAGACGAGCTCGATGTCGGGCAGCGTATATTCCAGCTTCAACCCAAGGAAGTTCCCGAATTCCCCGACGATCGCGTTCAAAATCACGTTGCTGATTTCTTTGAGCACATCCAAATCGGTATCCATCAGACGGATCGATTCCTCGTCCGCTTCTTCCGCCACTTCGCCGAGGCAAACGCTCACGAGCAGCTTCGCCTGATGCGCGGGAAACAGCAGCGAAGCTTTCCCGCTGAACTCGCGGCCGAACTTCAGCGACGAGCTGATGACGTGCCCTTCGCTGAAAAACACCTTAAACCGCTGATCGGAAGGGTTCATGTCCGCGAGCGACAGCAGCTCGACCTCCGGAATGTTCAGCACGATACGCTGCTGGACCATCTCCGACAGCATGTGGGCGGCTTGGCCGACGTAGACGTTCACCAGCTCGGTCAGAACATCCTTCTGCAGCTCATTCAGCATGACGCGCCTCCGCGATGAGCCGAACGAGCAGCTCCGCCTTCTCCCCCGTCACCGGCTTGTTGACGAAGCCTTGGATGCCGAGCTGTTCGATCTCGTCGCGCGTCGCCTTCTGCACGTCGGCCGAGATAACGATCACCTTCGTATCGGCGTCGGTCTCCCGGATTTTCTGCAGCAGCTCTTGTCCGCTCAAGCCGGGCATCAATAAATCCGTCAGAATGAGATCCGGACGATGTTCCTCGTACAGCCGGTAGCCGGTCTCCCCATTGCTCGCGACAATGACCTCTACGTCGGGATAATGATCTGTAACGACCCGGCGCGTCATATTTTGAACGAACATCGAATCTTCCACGATCAGTATTTTCATGAAGTCTTATCCCCTTGGAATTATTGTCCTATCCTTTTTATCGTCACATCTTGGAAAATTAGTAATATAAAATAGCTGGAATTGGATAGAAAATATTTGTTAATTCAGGACTATTTTAATATTTTACATTCGTGATTCATAGGACCTTAGATTTACTTTCCGACATTGTTCGTCTTAACCATCTATTTTACGACATCATTCTGATACTTTACTGAAACCATCGGCCTAACCGGGCCAAAAAAAAAGGATGCCGCGGAAAATTCCGCGGCATCCTGCGCGCCAATCGATGGTTTAAGCTTGCTTATTCGGCCACGTTCCGACGAACTCCGGTTCGTCATAATCGTAGTAGTCTTGCAATATGACATCGCGGTCGTCGAGAAACAGCTGGTCCGCTACGGCGGACACGATGCGCGGGATGCCGAATTTCATGCCCGACAGCGCGGAAGCCGAAACGCCGCAGCTGATCAAGGCGGAGTAACTGAAGGAGAACAGGCCGTGGAGCCGCCGCCGCCCCGGTTCGTCCCGGCTGACGAACGCGAAGCCGGGCGTCAAGTACGGATGCGCGTCGATCGTCGGATTCGCGAGCTCGGCCGGCGCCCGATACACGTCCCTCCATCGGGCGATATGGCTCTCGACCAGGCGCAGCTCGGGCCGGAGCGCGGGGTCGGTGAGGAGCCCTGTGCTGACGATGAGGAAATCGAATTCGTACTCGCCTTGCGGCGTCTCGACTGCGGCGCCCGCGCCCGACGGCTTCACGCGCAGCCACGGCTCCCCCAGGTGGAGGTTGAATCCGGGCTGTGCGGCCGCCCGCTCGAACGTATCGTTCGTCGGCGGCTGATTGTTCGCGAAGAAATGGACCATTACCGCGTATTTATCGGCGTCGGGCAGCGCCGGATACCGCTCGATCATGCCCGAAGCTTCCATCTTGCGGATCGGGTTGACGCGCGGCAGCTCTTTGCGTCGGACGAACACGCGCGCTTCCGCCACGCCTTCCCCGAGCGCAAACTGAGCGTTGTCGAACGCCGAGGCGCCGCCGCCTAAGATGCCGATCCGCTTGCCCTTCAGCTTCTCGAAGTCGATGCGCTCCGACGTGTGCGCGTAGAGGCTGCGCGGCAGATGATCCGCGATCATCGAAGGCACGTGCCATTCCCCGCCGCCTTGAATGCCGGTGGCGAGCACGACCTTGCGCGCCAGCAGCATCGGCGCGGGCGCCCCCGCTCCTTCGAGATGGAGCCGATGGGCGCCGTCCCCCGCGGGCTCGATCAAGGCGAGCTTCGTTTCGTTCGCTACGGGCAGCCGGAGCACCTTCCGGTACCACCGCAAATAGTTCATCCAATCGCCGCGCGGAATTTTCCCGATCCGCTCCCAGCCCTCCGGGCCGTGCTGCGCCTCCCACCACGCGCGGAACGTCAGCGACGGAACGCCGAGGTCGATGGAGGTCAGATGCTTCGGCGTCCGCAGCGTCACCATGCGCGCATACGTTTCCCAAGGCCCCTCCCAGCCTTCGGGGTTTTCGTCGATGACTAGGATGTTCGAGATTCGCTCCCTGAGCAAGCCGAAGGCGATGCCCAAGCCGCTCTGCCCGCCGCCGACGACGACAACGTCGTACACGTGCCCTTCGGGCCGGGTTCGCGGACGAACCCAATTCGCCCCGGCGAAAGCCAAATAGGCCAGATCCGTTCGCACCCGTTCGTTCAAAGCTTCCAACGTCATCGAATCATTCCCTTCGCCGAACTTCCGTTTAACCCCCAATGTATCGCTTCCTCCGCGCCGTGACAATCGGGCGGCGCAAGGTTTGTCATCGCCGCTGAATTTTCGCCCCGTTCCTTGTTCTCCGTCACACATTCGCTTACGCGCCGGGCCGGCTCCGGAGCGACAAGAAAAGCCGCGCCTCGGTCGGAGAAGACCGGTGCGCGGCGGAACGCCGAAACGTACGTTAATCGATTATCCCTGCAGTCCCGTGTTCGCTTTCACCAAAATCTCGTCATACTTCGCATCGTCTCGCTTCGAAGAGAGATACGTTCCGAGGAAGGCTCCGAGGAAGCCGACCGGGATGGAAATAATGCCGGGGTTCGCGAGCGGAATGAGCGGGGTGCCGACGAGAATCGCCTTGCCCGCCACCGGATCCCAGACGTTCGGACTGAGCGCGACGAGCAGCAGCGAGCAGCCGAGGCCCGCCAGCATCCCCGTCACCGCGCCGGCCGTATTGAACCGCCGCCAGAATACCGTAAACACCAGCACCGGCAGGTTCGCGCTCGCCGCGACGGCGAAGGCCAGAGCGACGAGGAAGGCCACGTTCAGCTTCTGGGCGAACAGCGCCAGCACAATGGAGATGACCGCGACGCCGACGGACGCCAGCTTCGCCGCGACGACCTGCTCCTTCTCGGTCGCCGTTCCTCTGCGCACGATGTGGCTGTAGAAATCATGCGCGAACGCGGACGCGGCCGAAAGCACGAGGCCGGCGACGACAGCCAGAATCGTCGCGAACGCGACGGCCGAGACGAACGCGAAGAGGAAGTCGCCGCCGAGCGCTCTGGCAAGCAGCGGGGCCGCCATGTTGCCTGCGGCGTTCGCGCTCACGATCGCTTCCGTGCCGACGAAAGCGGCGGCGCCGAACCCGAGGAAGATCGTCATGACGTAGAACAGTCCGATGATCCAGGTCGCCACCACGACGGACTTGCGCGCGGTCGGCGCGTCCTTGACCGTGAAGAACCGAATCAAAATATGCGGCAGTCCCGCCGTGCCGAGCACAAGCGCCATATTCAGCGAGAGGGTATCCAAGCCGTTCGTGAACTTATTGCCTGGGTTGAGGAACGCCTCCTGCAGCGGGGTAGCCGTCCGCATCTGCTCGAACATCTTCATCACGCTGAAGTCGAATTTCGAGAAGACGATCAGCGAGATAATGAACGTGCCGGCCATCAGCAGAACGCACTTGATGATCTGCACCCAGCTGGTCGCCGTCATGCCGCCGAACACGACGTACACGGTCATTAGCGCGCCTACGATCAACACGGACGTCGTATATTCGAGACCGAGCAGGAGCTTAATCAACGCGCCCGCGCCGACGAGCTGCGCGATCATGTAGAAGATGGAGATCGTGACGGAATTCAGCGCCGCCACGCCCCGCACCTTCTTGTTGTCGAAGCGCGCGGCGATCATGTCCGCCATCGTATATTTGCCGAGATTGCGCAGCGGTTCCGCGATCAAATAGAGCACGACGAGATAAGCGACCAGAAATCCGATGCTGTAGAAAAATCCGTCGAATCCGTACAGCGCCACCATTCCCGCGATGCCGAGGAAGGAAGCCGCCGACATATAGTCGCCGGCGATGGCGAGGCCGTTCTGCCAGCCCGACAATCCGCCGCCCGCGGTATAAAATTCGCTGGCGGTTTTCGTCTTCCGCGCGGCGTAGTACGTGATGACCAGCGTGCCGGCGACGATGACCAGGAAAAGAAGAAACGCCGTATTCATCGCTTACGCCTCCCCTCCGGCTTCCGCCTTGATGTTTTCGGACATTTTATCGAATTGAACGGCCTTCCGCGTGTAGAGGGTGCACAGCGCCCAGGTCATGACGAACTGCCCGAACGCGAACACCCAAGCCCACGTGATCGGCCCGAGCGCGCTGCCGTTCAACACGTCCGTGTAGGACGTCATGACGGGCAGCACGAAGTAGAACGTCAGGAAAAACAGCGACAACGGCAAAATAAACCGCTTCTTCCGGGACATCAACCGACGGAAGCTTTCCGAAGCGGCGATTTTCCGGTAATCGGGCTGCGTCTTCGTTGTCATCGAACATTCCTCCCTGATCCGTGTCTTACTCTTCCAACGTCGACAAATCGCCTGTGGGGAGACCTAGCTCCCGCGCTTTCAATACGCGCCTCATGATTTTGCCGGAGCGCGTCTTGGGCAGCGTCGAGACGACTTCGAATTCCCTCGGCGCCGCATGGGCGGACAACCCCGTCTTCACGAAGATGCGGATGTCCTCGAGCAGCGCCTCCGAAGCCTCGTACCCGTCGCGAAGCGAGATGAACGCCTTAATGATTTCGCCCCGCAGCGGATCGGGCTTCCCGATGACGCCCGCTTCGGCGACGGCCGGATGCTCGACCAGCTTGCTCTCCACTTCGAAGGGCCCTACCCGCTCGCCGGACGTATTGATGACGTCGTCGACTCGGCCTTGGTACCAGAAGTATCCGTCCTCGTCCATATAAGCGGAATCGCCGGAAATATACCAGCCTTCCACGAAATACTCGGCGTATTTGCCGGGGTTGTTCCAAATCTCCCGCATCATCGACGGCCAGCCGACGCGGATCGCCAGGTTGCCCATCGTATACGGCGGAAGCTCGTTCCCCCGGTCGTCCAGAATGGCCGCCCGAATGCCCGGGAAAGGCTTCCCCATCGAGCCCGGCCGAATGTCCATGCAGGGGAGGTTCACGATCATATGCGCTCCCGTTTCCGTCATCCACCAGGTGTCGTGAATGCGTCTCCCATAGACCGACAGCCCCCACCGGATGACCTCCGGATTGAGCGGCTCGCCGACCGACAGCACGTGGCGCAGGCTGGAGAAGTCGTAACGCGCCGCCGTCTCGTCGCCGGCCGACATTAGCATGCGGAACGCCGTCGGCGCGCTGTACCATACGGTCACCCGGTGCTCTTGAATCGTCCGGTACCAGCCTTCCGCGGAGAAGCGGCCGCCGCGGACCAAGTTCGTCGCGCCGTTGAGCCAAGGCGCGAAGATGCCGTACGACGTTCCGGTCACCCATCCCGGGTCGGCGGTGCACCAATAGATGTCGTCGTCCCGCAAATCCAGCACCCATTTGCCCGTAATATATTGCTGCACCATCGCATGCTGCACATGCAGGACGCCTTTCGGTTTCCCGGTCGACCCGGAGGTGTAGTGCAGGATCATCGGATCCTCGAGCGTCCCCCAGGCGATGTCCAGTTCTTCCGACGCGCGGGCCATCGCCTCGTGGAAGTCGATTTCGCCCTCGCCGTACTCCTCCTGTTCGTCGACGATGATGAGATGCCGCAGCTTCGGCAGCTTGTCGCGCGGAACCCGCTCTTTCAAGGCGGACGTCGTGACGAGCGCGACCGCCTCCGCGTCGGCCAAGCGATCCGTGACGGCGCTTTCCATGAACGCTTCGAACAGCGGCCCGACGATCGCTCCGATCTTCAGGGCGCCCACGATGCCGACGTACACTTCCGGCGAGCGAGGCAGGAAGAAGAAGACGCGATCCCCTTTCTCGATCCCGAGATTTCTCAATACATTACCGAACCGGTTGGACAGCCGCCGCATCCGCTCGAACGTGTACGTCTCCGTCCGGTGCTGATCCACGAAGAGGAGGGCGGTCTTCTCCTTGTTCTCTCCCGCGGCGTGGCGGTCGATCAACTCGTACCCCATATTGACCTTCCCTGTTTCGTGCCAGCTGAAAGCGGGATGAACGTCTTCGAACGAAAAATTATTGTATGCGGTTTCATAATCGGTGACGTGATAGGCTCCCGCTTCGGGCGCCAATCGTTCTCGGCTGTGCTGTATCGTTTCCATGCAGACATCGCCTCCGCGTCTTGATTATCGATTGCTGTAAGCGCTTTATCAGCGTATCACAATTGACTGCCGTGCGGAGGCGCAGCGACCCGAAATGCTCGAAAACGCGCGTCAAATACAAAAAATCGAGTTCGAACGGCAACGGCTTCCGCCCACCCCGGTCACAGGCCCTGCAAGCGGTTCATAAACTCCTTGACCGCTCCTCTCGCCAGCGGAATGCGGCTGCGCTTCGCGTCCTTCAGCAAAATATTGTAAGCGCCGTTGAACCACGGCTCCAACTCATCGATGCAGTTCAGGTTGACGAGATTGCTGCGGTGCGTGCGGAAGAACGCCGCGCCGCCCAATTTTTCCTCCAGCTCCTGCAGCGTCAGCTTCGTCGCGTACACCTGCCCGTCCGTCAAGTAGATCCGGGTCCACTTCTCCTCCTTCGCCGCGTAAGCGACGCTCTCCGGGTCCACCACGACCATGCGGCTGCCGTCGTCGATGAGGAGCCGCGGCTTCACGCCTCCCGCCGGGGCTTTCGGCGGCGCGAACGAGGCGGACGCTCCGGAGGGGTGCGCGCGCCGCGCCGCCGAGAGCCGCTGGCGAACCCGCCGAAGCGTCTGCCGAAGCCGCTCCTCGTCGTACGGCTTCAACAAATAATCCACCGCTTCCAGCCGGAACGCGTCCAGCGCGTATTGTTCGTACGCCGTGGCGAACACGATGTAAGGCGGACGCTCGCTCCGGCGCAGCCGTTCAGCCGTCTCGACTCCGTCGAAGCCCGGCATATGAATGTCGAGGAAGACGACATCCGGCTCGTGCGCGGCGGCCAATTCCAGCAGCCGCGGCCCGCTGTCCGCCCACGGCAGCAGCTCGACGTCTTCCTCCTGAGACAACAAGTACAGCAGCTCTTCGCGAGCCAATCGTTCGTCCTCCGCAATCATTACCCTCATGAGCCGTCCCCCTCCCGCTCCCGCGATGCGTCGAATGGAATCGTAAATCGTATAACCGCTCCGCCTTCCGGCGCGTTCGCAAGCCGCAGCCCCGACGCCGGGCCGAACAGATGGATCAACCGCCGGTTCACGTTATATAACCCGATGCCCGTGCTTCCTCCTCCGGCGGCGGGACGGTCGCCGGGCTCGCCCAGCCGCCCGGGTTCGAAGCCGACGCCGTTATCCCGCACCTCCACGGCGATGCCGCCCGCAGCCCGCGCGATCTCGATGCGAACCTCGCCGGGGCTCGTGCGGCCCCGAAATCCGTGCTGGACGCTGTTCTCGACGAGCGGCTGCAGCGTGGAAGGCGGAATGCTCGCCGTCTCGAGCCCGCGCTCACAGGACACCTCGATGGCGAGCCGATCCTCGAAGCGGATGCGCATCAAGCTGATATACGTTCGGAGATGCTCCAGCTCCTGCGCCAGCGGCACGAGCGGAGACTGCGTCATCGTTAAATTCATACGCAGATACGCCCCTAGCTTCACCGTAATTTGCCGGGCCGCGTTCGGGTCGACGCGGATGAGCGTTACAATCGCGTTCAACGTATTAAACAAGAAATGCGGATTGATTTGCGCCTGCAGCGCTTTCAGCTCGGCGTCCTTCATCAGCTCCCGCAGCTGCTCGGCCATGGCGAGATCCAGCTGGATGCCGATCAGCTTGCTAAGGCCTCTAGCGAGCGCCTCCTCTACGGCGCTGATCTGCCGCACGCTCTGGAAATACAGCTTGATCAGCCCCGCCGTCTTCCCCCCGCTGCTGAACGGAATGACGATCTGCGCGGTGATCGACGGATGATGCGGCTGAATTTGACGTTTGTCGGCGGCGACCAGCACCCGCCCCGTAAGCAGCGCCTCGCGCGAGAGCTCGGATTGGATCGGCTCCCCTACCACGAACCGCTCCTTCCCGACGCCGACGAAGGCGAGAATGCGCTCCGTGTCCGTCACCGCGACCGAGTTCGCGCGCAGCTCCCGGTACAGCAGCTCGGCCGTCGCCTCCGCAGTTTCGTACGTCAAGCCGCGTTTCAAATAGGGCAGCACCGATTCGGCGATATACAGCGCTCTCTCGGTCTCCAAGGCCGCAGCCCGCTCTTGTTCGCGCAGCGCCCCGAGCACCATCGCGACGAATATGCCGAGGCCGACGCTGTTCGCCAGCATCGTCGGAATGCCGATCGCATCGACGAGGCGAATCGCGGCGTCCGAGGAGCGGTGGGCCACGAGAATCGCTCCCATCGATACAATCGGGAGAAACACCCCGATGAACAGCGCCTTCATCGGAGCGATGACCCGCTCCTCGTCGAAGAAGCGCCCGATCCAGCCCGACAACAGGCCGATGATCGGCGCCGACACCGCGTCCGGCACGCCCGTCATCCCGCCGATCCACCAAGCGTGCAGACCTGACAGCAGTCCGGCGAACGTCCCCGCGCGAACGCCTCCGAGCAGGCCGGCCGCGATGATGCCGATCGACGCGGAGTCCGCCAGCGCCTGCCCCGGCTCGAGCGGCGCGGTCAAGAAGGTTGTGGCGAACGTCCCTTCGTCCACCGTCACGCCCGCATACGTGCCGGCGATGCTGAACAAGCCGAAGAAGATCGCGTACAGCGCCAATCCCGCCGCGTCCGTGCGCCGATCCGGCAGCGTGCGGAATACCGGAATTCTAATGATCATGAATGCCAGAATGAGCAACAAGCCCATTCGTTCGAACAGCAGCAGCGTCAGCTGCATCATCGCTCCGCCGCACCTCCGATTCCGCGGCCGTCCGCGGGGATCCCCCGCGCATACGGCCCGCCTCCGCCCTCTCGCGGACGGAATTGTGCTCAGATTACACGAACTTCCCGCCGAGGGCAAGACGTTCAGAGCGCCGGCGCGCCATGCGGAAAACTCCGCCTGTCGCTGTTACCGAGCCTAGATCGACAAAGGCCGCCACCCCTCCCGGGATGGCGGCCTTCCGCAATTTAACGAGCTACTTTTTGACGTTCCTTCAGCGCCCGCTGGATGTCGCGCTGCGCGTCCTTCTTCGCCGCCGACTCGCGCTTGTCGTAATTCTTTTTGCCTTTGCCGAGGCCGACAAGCATCTTGGCGAAGCCGTTCTTGATATATACCTTCAAAGGGACGATCGTGTACCCTTCCTGCTTCGACAGCCCCAGCAGTTTCGTTATTTCCTTCTTATGCAGGAGCAGCTTGCGCGCCCTCGTCGGGTCGGACGGGTTGAACCGGTTGCCCTGCTCGAACGGGGAAATATGCATATTGTGGATGAACGCCTCTCCGTTCCGAATCGTCGCGAACGCATCGGAAATATTCGCTTTGCCGGCCCGGATCGACTTGATCTCCGTGCCCGTCAGCACGATGCCCGCTTCGTACGTTTCCTCGATGAAGTAATCGTGGGACGCTTTTCGGTTTTGGGCGAGTTCCTTGCCGTCGTTCTTCTTCGCCATGAAAGGGTCCACCTCCGCATAAGTTCCGGTATCCCATGATACCAACCGCCGCGCGCGAAATCAAGCCGACCGCCGAAACCGCGGGCGGCCGGCAGCGCGTCTTAGGGGGTCAAACGGCGGCGGCGGAACTGTTTCCACTGAAAATACATGAAGCACCCTAGACAAAATCCGCACAACGCGAGCACGACCGCGACGGTCAGCATGGCGAGGCTGACGTAGGCGAGAACCGTCCAGCCGAGCGCCGCGGCAATCAGCGTGACGCACAGGAACAGAATGGCCAGCAAGTTGTTGAATCGAAGCAACTCCCGGCTCTCGCTTTTGAGCGAGGCGGGCAGCAGCGGCGCGAATAAGCGGACGAAGACGTTGTATTTGATGCCTAGCCAACGAGTCATGAGCTGAACGGCCAACGCGACGAGCAGAATCCAAGGCAGCTGGGCGGCGACGGCGGCGATCACGCACAGCAATATGCCGAGCTGATTGGCGCGCACCCAGTGCAGCGGCACCTCGTCGACGCAATCGAAAGACGAATTCGATGCCAACGCTAACTCCTCCTTTAATGAGCGACACGCGCATTTGCCTTCATCATCGATCATCCGGAGCGAGTTGGCAATAGGGGATTCGGGAATTTTCGAAAAAAGGCGCGAGAACGTAAGAAAAACTTTTGTCGAAGCAGATACAATGAGAAGCGGCCGCGGTTATGCGAACGTCAAGTTCGAGGACGATCCGGACAAAATAGCGGAATTCATTGTCCGCTATTTTCAACGAACCCCCGTACAACGGCGAATAACGGAACGGGCGCAAACGAAAAAGCGACGGAGCAAAAGGCTGCCGTCGCTTCATCAACTATACCGCCTTCAACCGGCCGCTCGTCGGGCGTCTTGATCGGCGTATGCAGCGCCAAGAATTGTCCTGACAGCTCAGGCGCCTGCGATCGCTTCCCGCCACCCGCCGCGTTCCGTGACGTCCTCCGCTCCCTGCGCGGCGATCGCTTCGCAGACGAAGCCGGGCACCTCGGTTCCGTCCTGCAGCTCTACTTTCCCGATGCCGAGCGGCGCCGGAATGCTTGCTGCGAAGACGCCGAACGTCTCGAGCGGCATCTCCCACACTTCGAGCCGCAGCGACGCCCCGCCGGCCGCCGTCTTGACCAGCCCCGGCTTCGCCGGCTGCGTCGGGAGCTTATACATGCGGTACGCGGCGGCCGTTCGATCCTCCCGAACGAACCGCGCCCGATGCTCCCGCATCTGCTTCTCGAGCGGCAGCCCGCGCATGTGCAAGCCGCAGACGGCGACGAGCGTCGTCGGCTTCCGCTCGGCCCACAGACGCGCCGCCTCTTCGAGCAGCCCTTCCCGTCCCGCGCAGGCGAAGAACGTGATGCCGAACGGAACGTCCGGCGCGGCTTCGCCGCTCGGAACGGCGACGGCGCATAGATCGAGCAGGTTGCAATGGTTCGTGTACAACCCCATCTGGCTGTTCGTCGCGACCGGATCGCGCCGCACCTGCTCCCGCGTCCACGTGCCGCCGCACGTCGGCATCGCCAGCACGCCGCCGCCGAGCAGCCGCTTCGCTTCGAGCTTCAGCTCCTGCAGGCGATGCATCGCCCGGAAGACGGATGCCGCGTCATGCCGTCCGCCTTCGGCCGAACCCGAACGAAGCACGCGTTCCGTCACCGGGAATGCCGCTCCCGGGTGCGCTTCGACGAACGCCCCGAGACCCGCCCACCGCTCCGCGACCCACGGGCCTTCGTACAGCACCGCGGCCGCTTCCGCGAACAGGCCGGCGTCGATCCGCTCCACCGGCACGCCGAGCGATTCCAGCTTCGCGACGGCGGATTCCCATGCGGCTTCGTACGCCGCGGCGAACGGGCCGTAGAACGCCAGCGGCCCCTCCGGCACGTACAGCTTCGCCGGCCGCTCCGCCGGCGTCCGCGGGACGCTCCGCGACCACGGGTCGCCGGCGTCTTCGCCGCGAACGACCGCATCGACGAGCAGCGCGTCTTCCAGGTCGTGCGCGAACGCCGTGACGCAGTCGAGGCTGGCGCAAGCCGGCACGACGCCCTTCGTCGGCCATGCGCCGACGCTCGGCTTCCAGCCGTACAGCCCGTTCAAGGCGGCCGGCACGCGGCCGGAGCCGGCCGTATCGGTGCCGAGCGAGAACGCCGCATGGCCGAGCGCGACCGCCGCCGCCGAGCCCGAGCTCGAGCCGCCGCTGATCAGCTCCGGGCGGAGCGCGTTGTGCGTCTCTCCGTACGGGCTGCGCACGCCGACGAGACCGGTGGCGAACTGGTCGAGGTTCGCCTTCCCGACCGGAATCGCCCCCGCGGCGACGAGCCGCCGAACGACCGCCGCATCCGCTTCCGGGACATACGCGTATTCGGCGCAGGCCGCCGTCGTCGGCACCCCGGCGACGTCGATATTGTCCTTCACCGCGAACGGCACGCCCCACAGCGGCGCATCCTGCGGATCGATCGCGCGGAGCCGCTCCACATACGGCCGCATCCGCTCCATCGACGGCGGTTCGATCCACACGTTCATCCCCGCGTCCGCTTCCGCGCGGCGCGCGATTTCCTCCGCGACGGCCTCCGGCGTCAGCTCGCGCTGCGCATACATCCGTTTCAACCAAGAAATCGTGAATTGTTTCGGTATCGCGACCGCCATTCGTCCCACCCTTTCTTTTATCCGGAGCGCGTAAGCCCTTTGTCTCCGCCCGGCTCCGCGACCGGTCTCATTTCCAGCAGCTTGACCGCGAGCTGAAGCTGCAGCAGATCGTCACCGTCATCGGCGTCGATGCCGAGCAATTCGAAGACGCGCTCGATCCGGTAGTTGATCGTGTTGTAATGCGTGAACAGCTCCGCGGCCGTCTTCTTGCCGTTGCGGTTGTTCCGGAAATACGCCTTCAGCGTCTCCAGCAGCATCGTGCCGTTTTTCCGGTCGTATTCGAGCAGCGGCAGCATAAACCGATCGCGATATTCCAGCACTTCCTCCGACTCGGGCAGCAAATACAGCAGCTGGAAAGCGCCGAGCCGCCCGTAATCGATGAACGGCTCCCGGAGATCGCAGATCGCGCTGACGTGCAAAATTTTCTTCGCTTGATGATAGCTGAGATGGACTTGATCCGCCCGTTCGACCTTGTTGCCTAAACAGATCGACACTTCGCCCTCCGAGCCGAGCGGCTTCAACTCCGAGCTCAGCGCCTCGATCGCCCGGCGAACGTGCCCTTGCGGCGGGACGGCCGCGACGAACGCGAACCCGCCTTCCAGCAGCGTCGGTTGGATGCCGTATCCGGAGAGCCGCGATCGAATGCGCTTCACCGCTTGCTGCAGCTGCTTCAGCGGCGGCTTGCCGGATACCCAGCGCACCGCCCCCGCATAGAAGCCGACTCCCTCTTCGAGCGGCGAGCCGCACGCTTCCGCGCGCAGCTTGACGTCTTCCATCGCGACGATGCGGCCGGACAGCCAATCTTGCAAAAACTGATCGATATATTTCGCCTCGACCTCTTTGCGCGCGCTCGCGTTCATCATCTCGAGCCCGACGAGAATGCCGACCCTCTCGATCGTCAGCTGATCGACGACGGAATGCTCCTGATTCCATTCCAGCAGCACAATCAAACAATGTCCGTACTTATCGTTCACGGACGAAATATACGCGCGGACCCGGCGGTCGCCGAAGGTGAGGAAGGTGACGCCGAGCGCGCCTTCGTCCTTCAGCCGCGCCCATGCCATCGGCGCGCCTGCGCGGTTCGCCGCTTCTTCGGCTTGGGGCGACAGCAGCACATGATCTTCGTCGTCGATCAGAATGACCGGATTGTTCAGCATGCCGTCGAGCGTCCGCAGCACGTCCTCGATGCTCGCGCCGTGCAGCAGCTGATGCGACAGCTTCTGGAACCGGCTCTGCAGCAAGGACAGCTCGCGCGCCTCCTGCACGAGCACGCGCTCCATAATGTCCCGCACGACGTCCGAGAACACGGTCGAAGCCGGCAGCTCGAAAATCGGAAAATCGAGCGCTTCGGCAGCCTCCAGCGCCCGCTTCGGGATTTCGTCGATGAACCGCTTCGTCTTGATGCCTAGCGCGGCGACGCCGCGCGACGCCAGCGCCGGCACGATGTCCGAAATCGCGTCCGGATCGTCCCGGAACGGAAACCCGCTCGTAATGAGAAACTCTCCGGGCCGCACCCAATCGATGACGTCGGGCACTTCCATGACGTTCACGCGGGTGATCGGGCGGTGCAGCCCGTTCGCCCCCGCCAACACAACCGCTTCCTTGAAATCGGGAATCAGCAGGATGTCCCCGCAAGTGAAGCCAATTTTATTGGGATTCGTCATGGAATCGCCTCCGCCTATTTTTTATGGGAGTATATATCTTCCACTAGCGTCGTATTGAAGAACGAGTTCACCGGCGCCCCGGCGTCGACCGGCACGAAGATGCTGATTTGCTCGCTCGGCGAATCGCCGGCATTCGCGACGGAATGCAGCACGCCGGCCGGCACCTGGAACGTGTCCCCCGCTTTGTACGCCTTCCATTCGCCGTTCGGGAGCAGCAGCTTTACGTTCCCGACCGTAATATGAATAATTTCCACGACGTCGTGGTAATGCGGAAGCACTTGGCCGCCGACGCCGATTTTCTCCCACAATATCGAACTCATCCGAATGCCGAGCCCATCCGATTCCTCGGCGGACAAAATTTCGCGGTGGTACAGCTCGATATGGTTCGGCATCAAGTCCCACTTCATCGCGTCGCCGGTCAGTACCTTCGTTTCGTTCGCTATCGTCGTCATGGTTAGGGTTCCTCCCGGTTCTATGTCGTCTGTCTTATTCCGTTCTTTTGAAAATCGCCGCGACCGAACCGCCGCCCGCAGGACCTTGATGCTCCGCCCCGCCGGAGACGTAAATCATCGGGTCTCCGCTTACGTAAGCGAGAACGCCGCCGACGACCGCGCGAGCGTGGCGCGTATGGTTGATGTCCGAATCGTTCAGCATCGTGTGACGGCGGCCGCGCACGACGCCGTCCGGGTCGGCCTCCGCCTTCGCCAGCACCTGCACGAGCTCGGCGCCGGGATGCGCGTCCAGCAGCCGACGCAAGGCGTCGCCGTCGATCGCATCCTTCATGACGCCGTGATCGATGAAGAACGGCCCTTCCGATTCCGCGGAATTGCCGAACACGATCACTTCGCAGCAGGAGAGCTCGCTGCCCGCCGACGTCGAGGCGACTTCGCTGTACTTCTCCCATGCATGGCACACGTCTTCGTCCGTCAACGCCGCGCCGTCGATCTCGCCGAGCGCCGCCGCCGCGCCGAGCGCGGACGCCCCGCGGGACAGCCCCATAGACTTATACGTATCTTCGGTCGCTACCTGCACGCCCCTCGCTTTCGCCTCGCGAACCGCGTCTGTCGTCAGCAGCGGGCATTTGATTTGCACGAAGTGCACGTCTGCGGCGCTCGCGATGCCCGCCTCCGCGATCGCTTCGCGCACCGCGTCGGCCACCGCTTCGATCTGCGCCGTCCGGCCGATCTCTTCCGGCAGGAAATCCCGCGTATGCCGGACGCCGATCGCCAGCGACTTCGCGCCGGTCGCCGGCGCCCCGGCCGCCGCCCCCGACTTGCGGCTGATGACGGTCAAGTGCGGGCTCAGGACGCCCTCCGTGCCTCCGGACATGACATACGAAATGCGGGAGGCGTCCTCGCCGATGCGCGACGCGAAGAAGTCGCTCAGTACACGAACGGCGTAGCCGCGAGTGAAGTCGTTGACGCAGCCGTTCCCCTCCGTCTTCCCGAGCACGGCGACGACGTCCCGCGGATCGATCGACCCGTCCTCGACGGCCGCCCGCAGCGCCGATACGTCGCCGGGCGAGCCGGTCGGAATGCGTACGACGGAGCACTTCATACTTCATCCACCCTTTGCCAGAAAATGACCTTCTTCTCGAGCCAAGCGATCGACCAGAACAGCAGCAGGCCGCAGGCCGCGGAGGCGATAATCGCCGAAAACATGATCGGCGTGTCCATATGATAGGAAGACACCAGCACGACGTAGCCGAGCCCTTTGTTCGCGCCGACGAATTCGCCCACGATCGCGCCGACGATGGCGAGCGAGCTCGAAATTTTCAAGGCGGACAAGACGTACGGCAAGCTCGTCGGCAGGCGGAGCTTCCAGAAGATGTCCCATTTCGACCCTTGGTACGTCGAAAACAGCTCCCACGCTTCATACTCGATCGCCTTCAGCCCCTTCACGCTGTTGACGAGAATCGGGAAAAAGCAGATCAGCATCGACGCGACGACCTTCGAGGAATAGCCGGTGCCCATCCAGACGACGAGCAGCGGCGCCAGCGCGACGAGCGGCGTCGTCTTCAGCGCGATCGCGAGCGGGAACGCCCCTTTCTCGATCGGCCGCGAATGGACGAAAATGACGGCGGTCAGAAGGCCGAGCACGTTCGCGATCAGAAAGCCGACGAGCGCTTCCGCGAGCGTTACCAGCATGTGCGACCCGAGCGTCGCGTCGAACGTTCCGATAATCGCCGTCGGCGCCGGCAGCAGGTAGACGGGAACGTCGAACCACCGGACGGCCAGCTCCCACAACACCACGAACGCGGCCGCGAAACCGACGGGGTACAATGCATTTTGAAGTCGCTCCTTCATTGATCCTTCACCCGCTTTCGCAGCTCTTTCACCGTTTGATAGAACGCGGGGTGCTCTTCCATGCCGACCTCGCGCGGACGCGGCAGCGGCACCGGAATGATCGCTTCCACGCCGGCCGGCCGCGGTGACATCATGACGACGCGGTCGGACATGATGACGGATTCTTGAATCGAGTGCGTCACCATGACGACGGAGCTGAGGCTCGTCGCCGGATCTTCCCACAGCCGCAGCAGTTCGAAATTGAGCTTCTCCCGCGTCAGCTCGTCGAGCGCGCCGAACGGCTCGTCCATGAGCAGCACTTCCGGATCGGCCGCCAGCGCCCGCGCGATCGCGATCCGCTGCTGCATGCCGCCGCTTAACATGTGCGGGTAATGATTGCGGAAGTCCTGCAATCCGACGAGCTGCAGCGCGTTCTCCGCCTTCTCCCGGCGCTCCCGCTTCGGGATGCTTTTGCCCGCGCCCATCGTCAGCGTCAATTCGACGTTCTGGATCGCCGACAGCCAAGGCATAAGCACCGGCTTCTGAAACACGATGCCGATCGACGGCTTGTTCGCCGCGAACGCCACTTCGCCGCCCGCGTCGGGCTTCAGCAGCTCCAGCATGAGCCGGAGCAGCGTCGACTTCCCGCAGCCGCTCGGGCCGAGGATCGAGACGAATTCGTTCTTATAGATGTCGAGAGAGACGTTGTTCAGCACTTGGACGCTCCCGAACGAGAGAGAGCATTGCTTCAGCGAAATCGCGACGTCCCGGGTCTGCGGCGTTACGGCCGCAGGCGCCTCCGGTCGTCTCGTTTCGTTCTCCTGTAAATCGACCGCCTTCGCCAACATGCGCCTCTCCCCCTATTCCAAAAATTCGTTCGTGAACACTTCCTCCATCGTTTGCGCCTTCTTCAGGAAGCCAAGCCCCATCAAGCTTTCCTGCAGCGTCTCCCACGCCGCGGCGTCCATCTTGCCGAGCGGCAGATTTTCCGGCTGCAGCAGCGGCACGCTCGCCTTCATCATGTTCACTTCATGCTCGAGCTTCAGGTTGTCCGCATACTCGAGGCCGAACTCCGCCGCCTCTTCCGGGTGCTCGAGCGCATACGCCCATCCTTTCATGGATGCCTGCGTAAAGTTCTTCACGAGCTCCGGGTCGCTCTCGATCAACGCTTGCGTCGTAAACAGCGTATCCGCGTAGAAGTTGATGCCGTAGTCGCTCGGCTTAATGACGTTCACTTCGTGGCCCAGCTCCTGCACCGCCAGCACTTCGTTAATGACGTAGCCCGGCCATACTTTCACTTGGCCGCTGAGCAGCGGACTCAAATCGAACTTGATCGGCATTTCTTCGATCGCCTTCGCGTCGACGCCGGCGCTCGACACCATCGCCCGGAACGTCAATTCTTCGTTGCCGCCGAGCTTCACGCCCGCCTTCTGGCCGACCAAATCTTCCACCTTTTCGATGCCGGACTCTTTCAAGCTGAACAGCACGAACGGCGTTTCGCGATAAATCGTAGAAATCGCCGTCACCGGCACGCCTTTCTCCCGAGCGAGCAAAATTTGGTCCGCGCCCGTCACCCCGAACTGTTCGCTGCCGGAGGCGACCATCTGCACGGACGGGAAGTCCGAGCCGCCCGGGCGAATTTCGACGTCCAGTCCCGCTTCCTCGTAAAAGCCCTGCTTCACTGCCGCATAAAAGCCGGCGAACTGAGCTTGGTGAACCCACTTTAATCGAAGGACGACTTTCTTCAGCTCCTTGGCCTCTTCGGCCGGCGCCTCGACGCTCGGTTCCGCCGCCGCGCTCGAGCCGTTCGAGGCGTTCTCGCCGCTGGAGGCCTTCTCGCCGTTCGCGCCGCAAGCGGACAAAATGAGAAGCATGAGCGTCATAGCAATCAAAGCAAACTTGGTAGTCATCGTTGTTTTTCGCATGGGGACCACTCCGATTTCCGTATATTTTTAAAATTGCTCCAATGCCTTCAGTACGTTCGCCGAGCTGCCGACGCTTCCGAACACGCCGCCTTGCATCGTGACCATCTTGAGCGCCGCGAGGTGGTTGCCCTCGTCCGTCGCCCCCGTGCAATCCTCTAAGATCAAACACTCGTAACCGCGGTCATTCGCCTCGCGCATCGTCGTGTGGACGCAAACGTCAGTCGTGATGCCCGTCAAGATCAAATGCGTAATGCCCCGGTTTTTTAAAATGAGGTCGAGATCGGTCGCATAGAAGCTGCCTTTCCCCGGTTTATCGATGATCGGCTCTCCCTCGATCGGAGCCAGCTCCTCGATGATGTTCCAACCCGGCTCCCCTCGAACGAGGATGCGTCCGGCCGGCCCGGGCGAACCGATCTCCGCCCCCGCCTGCTTGCTGCGCCACCGCTTGTTCGCCGGCAGGTCCGACAAGTCCGGCTTATGCCCTTCCCGCGTGTGGATGACCGTAAACCCTTCGATCTGCCGCACTCGCGCCAGCAGCTTCTTGATCGGTTCGATCGCCCTCGCCGTCAGCGACAGGTCGTACCCCATCTGTTCGACGTAGCCGCCTTTGCCGCAAAAATCGATCTGCATATCGATAATGATCAACGCCGTCTTCATGGGATCTAATCTTCCATCATAAGGCCACGCATAAGGCGTCGCTTCTACCACTGCCATCGAAATTCGTCCCCTTCCTGTCGGAACGCGCCGGAAATGGCCATTTTCCCTTGCGTGCCCCCCGCTATGTTGTCATCTTTTGGGCTATTCCTTAAGGTATGTGTCACATTATATTACAAAGACAACGCCATGTCTTTATGTTTTTCACAAAGATTCAGCCGTTTCAATTGTAATTATCAACAAACAAATCCCTTCATGTTATAAATAGTGACAATGCAAGTGTTTTTACACGCGTTCCAACCGTATTGAGTCGGAATGATGGAATAAGTAATGTAAGGTTTATTTCGATTGCTATCCTGTTTGTAGTAAACCCGACCTTAACTGGGAAACCTATACATCGCGTCTTTCGGCATTCGATGCGATCCGCTGTCAAGAAGCCTTGAACAGGCGCCCTTTTACCAAAAAAACAGGTTTGACGGGATTCCGAATCCTTTGTAAAATTTTTAAATAGTTCGTCAGTATTCGACATTTCCTTCACCGTAACGATGCTGCTGATTGATTCGGCATGATGCGGCACGGCGGACCGGTTGCGCCGATTCGCGTCCCCCGACGTTCGGCGGCGAAAACGGGGCTGCATCGTACGGTGATTGTAAAGCGTCTTCAACAGGAGGAAACATAGCATGGTTCAACGTGAACAGTGGGGCAGCAGAGTCGGATTTATCTTGGCCGCCGCCGGCTCTGCGATCGGTCTGGGGAATATTTGGAGATTCCCGTACGTCGTATACGAGAACGGCGGGGGAGCCTTCCTAATTCCTTACTTCTTCGCCTTATTGACGGCGGGGATTCCGATTTTATTGCTGGAGTTCGGCATCGGTCGGACAGGGAAAGGCTCCGCCCCGTTATCTTTAAGCAAGCTGTCGCGCAAATTCGAATGGCTCGGCTGGTGGCAGGTCATGATCTGCTTCGTCATTACGACGTATTATGCAGCTATCCTTTCGTGGTCGATCAACTATTTCTTCTATTCCTTCAACCTCAGTTGGGGAGAGGATACGGAAGCCTTTCTGTTCGGCGATTTCTTAGGCGTTCCCGACGACGTCGTCACCGCGGCGGGCTGGAAACTCGGCGGACTGCAGTGGCACATCCTGCTGCCGCTCGCCGCGGTTTGGGCCGGGGTGTATTACGTGCTCGTTCGCGGCGTGAAGCAGGGCATCGAAAAGATGAGCAAAGTGTTCATGCCGATCCTGTTCGTCGTCATGCTCCTCATCGTCATCCGCGCCGTGACGCTGCCGGGAGCGGCCGTCGGTTTGGATCATCTGTTCGCGCCGAATTTCGGCAAAATCCTGCCGAGCTTCCTCGGCGGCACGAATCCGGCCTGGTACAGCGTCTGGCTGGCCGCTTACGGACAAATTTTCTTCAGCTTGTCGATCGCCTTCGCGATCATGATCACGTACAGCAGCTACCTGGATAAGAAGCAAGAAGTGAACAACAGCGGGTTCATCATGGCGTTCAGCAACAGCGGCTTCGAATTTCTGTCCGCCATCGGCGTCTTCGCGGCGATCGGCTTCATGGCGGTATCGACGAACAGCGACGTGAAGGATGTCGCGGCAGCCGGCGTCGGTCTCGCGTTCGTCGTGTTCCCGAAAATTATTAACGCCTTCCCGGCGCTGAACGGCGCCTTCGGCGCGCTCTTCTTCCTGTCGCTCATCATCGCCGGCTTCACGTCGCTGATTTCGATCGTCGAAGTGCTGATCGCCGCGTTGATGGACAAATTCCGTTTGAGCCGCAAAGCGGCCGTCAACTGGGTCGTCGGCGTCATCGCGGCGCTCAGCCTCGCGTATACGACAGGCGCCGGCATCGTGCTGCTCGATATCGTCGATCACTTCATTAACAATTTCGGCATCGTCATCGCCGGCTTGCTGGAAGTGATCCTGATCGGCTGGTTCGCGAACGCGACCCGCATTCGGGAGGAAAACAATCTCGTGTCCGATTACCGCGTGGGCGCGTGGTGGAACGTCATGATTATGGGCGTGACCCCGCTCGTCTTGACGTTCATGACGTATATGAACTTCCGATTGGAGTTTTCCGAGGCATACGGAGGATATCCGTTCCATGCGCTCATTACGTTCGGTTGGGTAATGGTCGGCATCACCTTGGCGATCGCGTTTACCCTGGCGTACGCCTTCCGTTGGAAGCAGGATTCGGATCGGGAGGTGCGCGGAGCATGAGCGTAGGAGCTATCGGCATGTTTCTGTTCGGGGCCGTCCTGCTGTGGGGCGGACTCGCGCTGACGATCGCGATCGCGATCAAGAAGGGGAAGAAGTCGTAATCGCCTATTAAGATAAGGACGCGTTCCGGAACTTCCGGCGCGTCCTTTTTTTCGCGTTTCCCGTCGTCCTTTAGACGGTTATTTAAACCGCACCATCGTCCTTTCGCGCTGCAGCTCCGCGATCCCTTCGGCGATTTTCCTGACGCCGACGGCGATCGCCTCGTCCTCCACCTGCGACACGCTCAAGCGCACGACGTTGCTTTTGGCAAACCCCGGCAAGTACATCTTTTGAGCGTTGTCCAAGAAAACCTGTTCTCTTTCCATGCGCGCGATCAACTGCTCTGCTTTGAGCGGTCGGGGCAGCTCGATCGTAGAGTAGAACCCGGATTCGGCGCCCGAATACACGGTGTCGGGGGACAGGAAGGTTTGGAACGCCTCCTGCAGAAGCATCCCTTTCCTGCGATACATGTCTCTCATCCTTCGCACATGGGCGCGGTACATACCGCTCTTCAGATAGATTTCCAAAGCTCCTTGCATAAGCACCGGCGTGTGCAAATCCGAGGCGAATTTGGCCCGAAGGAACGAAGCTTTCATCGACTCGGGAATGACGGCCGCGCCCAATCTCAGCCCCGGCAGCATGACTTTGGAGAAGCTTTTCGTGTAAATGACTCTTCCCGACGGATCATACGCAAACATCGGGTCTTGTTTCGAGTCGGCGTCCAAGTCTCCCATGTAGTCGTCCTCGATGACGTACACGTCGTATTTTTGAGCGAGGTCTACGATCTTCCTCCTTTCGGCATTCGTATAGCTGTACCCCGTTGGGTTGTGAAACCTGGTTACGGTGTAGAAAAACTTAATGTCATGGTGCTTGAAAATGAACTCCAGCCGTTCCAAATCGATGCCGTTCTTCGTCATTTCGATCCCGTAAGCGACAGCTCCTTGGACATCGAGGGAGTCGATGAACGCGACATGGGTCGGCTGCTCGACGCAAATATTCCGCTTCCCGTTCGGGAACGGCAGGGAGATCAGCAGATGCAGCGCCTGCTGCGATCCGGATACAACGACGATTCTATCCGGATCGGCGAATACTTGAAGATCCTGCAGATGGCGGGCCAGCTCCGCTCGCAGCGAACGCAGCCCTTGAATTTCGGAATACGTGAACATTTCCTCTTTGTACAAATCGATCGCTTGGTTCATGCAATGCTGAAAATCTCTGTACGGCATCGCCTGCTTATCCGGTCCGGCCGAGTAGAAGTCGATTTTCCGAAGGTCCGGAGCCGGCTTCGCTCGGGACAAGCGGCTGTCCACGACGTAATACCCGCTCTTCGGCACGGAATAAACGGCATGGATGTTTTCCAGTTCGTCATACGCCTTAACGACCGTACTTTTGCTGCACCCGAACTGCTGCGACAACGCCCGAACCGTCGGAAGCTTATCGCCCGGCTTGTAGGTCCCTTCTTCGATGCGTCGTCGGATCGATTCCATGATGACCTCGTACAGCATGCGCGCAGCCTCCTTCCTTTGTACTGGTACAAACCCGGAATATTATGATTTCGGAATGAACCGGGGATACGTATACTCTACCTTACAAAGTGCACTTTGAATATCGATAGGCGTGCGGGCCGGCACCGTTCGCGTGGGAGGACATGAGTCGCTTGACAATGATCGGCAGAAGCTTACTGGCGGGGATCTTCCTTGCGCTTACATGTTTCGGAGGATTGTCGACCTATGCATACGAAGACGGCAAGGCGAAAAACCTTAGGGTCGACGGCATGTTTCAAGAAGTTGAGGGGACCGTAGTCATTAAAAATTTGAAAACCGACCAAGTCTACGCCTATAACTACGATCGGGCCAAGGAACGATTTACGCCCGAGTCCACGTTCAAAATCGCCAACGCGCTCATCGGGCTCGAGGAGAACGCCGTGGCGGACGAGTACGAAGTCAAACGTTGGGACGGAACGGTTCGAGCGTTCGAGGTTTGGAATCGGGACCATACCCTGGCGTCCGCGATGAGACATTCCGCGATTTGGTATTATCAGGAACTAGCGAGGGACATCGGAGAGGAGCGCATGGCGTATCACTTGGGCGAAATCGATTACGGAAATCGGGACATTTCCGGAGGGATCGATACGTTCTGGCTGGACAGCAGCTTGCGGATTTCCGCCGAGGAACAAATCGCTTTTATTGAACGTCTAGTAGAAGAGGATCTGCACTTTCAGGAGCAGACGATGAAGACGGTCAAACGAATGATGATCGACCGCGAAGAGGACGAATACGTCTTGCACGGGAAGACGGGCACCCGATTGTCGGATCTGGGACTCGGCTGGTACGTCGGTTATGTGGAAACGGAGAAGGCTCTCTGGGCGTTCGCGACGAACGTGGACGGAAGCGGTACAACGGCGAAGGGAATTACGATTCAAATCTTGGAGACGATGAATATTATCGACGATTCCGAGGAAAGAGGGGCGTAACGTTGGATAGGCTGCAAATCATCGTGTACCTTCTGTTCGGGGGCGGATTCCTCGCTTACGAGGGATGGGCTTACCGAAGAAATCGATCGACGAAAGCAAAAATTGCGCCGCTCGTCCTCGTACTGGCCTCGATCGTCCTGCTTTTGTTCGCGGCCGGCTCGATGATCGGCGCACTGATTCTCATTTCCATCATGAAACTTTCGCTATATGTATTATTCATCATCGCATTCCTTGAAATGCTGCTATCGTTTTACCGAAAACAGCGTATCAAAGCTTTCCTGCTGCTCCTGCTGGAAATCGCGGCAGGCTTGGTTTATCTCTATGCCAGGAGAGCCTTCGGAATTTGATATGCGAGGCCCACATCCTTCTGCGGATGTGGGCTTCGCTGTGTTCCGACAAGTCCGAATGGCGAACTCTACTTCGCGAAATAGGGAACGTCCCGCCCACACCAATAAGAGCGAGAGTTTATAAACATATAGAGACAATCCTTCTTGATAGATCAAGAGGATGCGGTATTCCACGTCACCCGGAGGAGGACCTGCCATGATGAAACGGGTGGAAACGCAAAAGTCTCTATTCTTCACCATTCTGGCCGCGCTCCTTGTGATTGCTTGCGTTACCTACGCTTCTACTTCGACAACCAAGATCGATGTACACTTCCAGCATCTCACTTATATTTTCAACGGAGTAGAGAAATCGCCGCCAGAGGAACAGAAGGGGTTCATATACAACGGCACGACCTACGTGCCCCTGCGTTTCGTCGCCGAAGCGTTGAACCAGAGGGTGGAATGGGACCAGGATCGGCTGACGATTACCGTGACCCCTAAAACTGGCGCGAACGGCATTCGGCAAGAGGCGAATGACGCCAAGCTTCAAGAGGCTTATCGGAAAATCGCCGAGTTGGAGCGTCAGCTTAAGATCCAAGAGCAGCCAAGCGCCCAAACTGGCGGATGGATCACCTACGAGACCAAGAACCTGATTCTTCATTTCACGCCGGAAGCTTACGAAAAATACGGCTACCTTCACTCGGAGGCCGAGAGCATGTTAACCGCGCACGAGTCCTATTTCGGCGCCAATACGTTGAAACAGAAGGTAGAGCTTTGGATCCACGATCGAAACGGCATCTTCAAAATGAATTCGATCTCGTTTTTCGAACCGAAGCATAACGCTATAAAATTGGCTGCGGACGAAAACTTCGCGGTCGGCGGGGAAGAAAGCGTGCGATTCGTTTATGCGCACGAAATGGCTCATGCGTACCAGCACC
Source organism: Paenibacillus sp. (assembly GCF_035645195.1). Lineage (NCBI taxonomy): Bacteria > Bacillati > Bacillota > Bacilli > Caryophanales > Paenibacillaceae > Paenibacillus > Paenibacillus sp. Next base: position 142,848 of record NZ_DASQNA010000010.1, read on the forward strand.
AGCTTTGGAACTTGGATAAAATCAGATCCGCCTACAGGGGACGGATGAACTTTCTGCTTGAAGGACAAGCGGATTACGTGGCCAAGAAGGTGCTCGGCTACGCCCAATACGGGAGCATGATCGATCCGACCGGAGACGCCCGGAACCTCTATCGGCGTGGATCCTGCCGCAGCCTTCTCCTACGCCTTCGGCAAACAGGAAGAAACGCTCGTAGGGGAGTATAAGAAGTATTTCGGCATCGCATAAGACGAAGCGGACCGCCCGACTTAGGCGGCCCGCTTTCCTTGCGCGGTCAGCTGAACGCATCGATCATTTGAATGACAACCGGCCCCAGTACAACGATGAACAAGCAAGGGAAAATGAAGAAGATCAGCGGGAACAACATTTTCACCGGCGCTTTCAGCGCGGTTTCTTCCGCCCAACGCTTTCGCTCCTCCCGGACAGTGACGGACTGCACCCGCAGCACCTGAACAAGCCCGACCCCGAGCTTCTCCGCCTGGATTATGCTGTTGATCATGCCGTGTACCGGCTCGGCGGCAAGCCGCTCCTTCACCCCTGTGAGCGCCTCTTTCCTTGAGATTCCTAGCCGTATTTCCTCCAAGCAGCGCCGAAACTCGCTCTGCAGCACCCCGTGTTGCTTGGCTACAATCTTACTGAGCGCGCTATCGAAGCCTAAACCGGCCTCCAAGCTGACCGTTAACAGGTCTAAGAAATTGGGCAGCTCCCGGATCGCTTGAAGCCTCCGCTGATTCGTTTTCGCACGCAAATAATAGATCGGCAACAGCAGTCCGAGCAGAAACCCGACGAACGAGAACATCGCGGTGGTCGTCAGATCCAGCAGCAATACATTGCAATATAAGAAAAATAGGAGGGGGAGACCGACCATCAGGGCTAGGTGGGCGAGGCGGAAATCGATCGCTTTCATTCCGAACGGGGAGCCGGCTTGCTCCAGTTGAACCTGCAGCCTCGCTATGGTTTTCGTCGAAACTTTATGCTTCAGCGCCTCGCGAAACCCGCTCCAGAGGCATTGCGTGAGCCTCTTGCCAAGCGGTTCGGCCTCCGGCTTGTCCTCCGCCTCCGGGCCCATCCTGCGTGACAGAAGCTCCATCCTCTTCTTCATATGCTTCGTTTCTAAATAATTTGTAACCAAAGCATACCCAAGGGCGGTAAAGGTAACGAAACAAAATACATACATGAGGATGACCATTACACTTCAATCCTTGTTATTTTTCGTATGAAGAGGAAGCCCGTCAGCTCCAGAACGATTCCGCCGGCCAGCAGGCATAGACCGAGCGTGCTATGGAACAACGTCGTGATGTAGCTCGGATCGATAAGGTGCAGCAAGCTTCCTACCCCGATCGGCAGCAGCCCGATAATGATGCCCGACAGCCTGCCCTGCGCCGTCAGGGTCACGATTTGCTGCTGAGCGCTCATGCGGTCGCGGACGGTTTGCAGAATAATTTCCAAAATGGCGACGAGATTGCCGCCTACTTGCTTTTGAATGACGACGGCATCGATAATCAGTTCTAAGTCTTTATTCGGCATTCTCTCCAGCAGATCGGCAAGCGCCTCCTCGAGCGAGCTTCCGTATTGCATCTCTTTCAAGACCTGACGAATTTCGTCCTTGAACGGGGAATCCATCTCCTCCTCGGCCGATTTCAGCGCCTGCATAAAGCTGTATCCGGCCTTGAGGGAACCGATCAGAATGACTATAAAGTCGGGGAGTTTGCTGTTAAATTTCCTTATGCGTTTCATCCGCTGCCTGCCCACCCACCATCTGGGGAGACAAACTCCCGCAACGGCCCCCAGCACCAACGCGGGGATATGGTGAAAGACAAGGTAGAGCAGCCCCGCCGTCAGCAGCATGGACAGTACGCGCATGACGATATATTCCTGCGGCCGAATCGGAACCCCCGATGCCTTCAAAAAATGCGCGAGTTTACCGTCCTTCGTTCTGCCCCCGAGCCGGCCGATTCGCCCGTTCGTCCGCTTCATCCATTCCCAAACCGGCTTCGCCGCGACGGGCTTGTTGTGACGCAAATTTTCCGCATGTTCATGAACGGCCATCCCGCGCTTCGCCAGTCCCCACTGCAGGAGCGCAGTGAACGCCAGCGCGAAAGTAAGGAAGCAGCATACGACCAAAATCCACCCCATCTCACTCCCACCCCTTCTCGTCTACGAAGACGGAAGGAGGCACGTGGATGCCCGACATCTCGAGCCGCTCGTAGAACCTTGGGCGAACGCCCGTCGGAACCATCCTCCCGATAATTCGGCCGTTCCCATCGACCCCGGTTTGCTCGAAGGTGAATATATCCTGAAGTACGATAATATCGCCCTCCAAGCCCTGAACCTCGGTAATTTTTACGATTTTCCGGGTTCCGTCCATCAATCGGGACTGTTGAATGATAATATCGATCGCCCCTGCGATTTGATCCCGGATCGCGCGGACGGGCAACTCCATACCCGACATGAGGACCATGGTCTCCAGGCGGGCGATCATATCCCTCGGACTGTTGGAATGTCCCGTCGCCAGCGAACCGTCATGTCCGGTATTCATCGCCTGAAGCATATCGAGCGCTTCGGCCCCTCGAACCTCGCCGATAATAATTCGTTCCGGCCGCATCCGCAGCGCATTGCGAACCAAATCCCGAATCGCGATGCCGCCCTTCCCTTCGATATTGCTCGGCCGCGTCTCCAGCGAGACGACATGATCCTGCCACAGCTGCAGCTCCGCCGCATCTTCGATCGTAATGATCCGTTCTCCGCTTGGAATGAAGGAGGAGAGCACGTTTAACGTCGTGGTCTTCCCGGATCCGGTGCCCCCGCTGACGAAAATATTCAACTTCGCCTTGACGCAGGCTTCCAGGAACACAGCCATCTCCCGGGAGATCGTCCCGAAGCGGATGAGATCCTCGGCCCGCAGCGGGTCCTTCGCAAATTTGCGAATGGTGATTGTCGGACCGTTCAGGGCGATGGGTGGAATGATGGCATTCACCCTCGATCCGTCGGGGAGTCTCGCGTCGACCATCGGATTGCTCTCGTCGATTCTTCGGCCGAGCGGGGAGACGATCTTCTCGATGACGTTCATGACATGCTCGTTGTCTCTGAACTCGATGCCCGTCAGCTCGAGCTTCCCTCTCCTCTCCGCATACACCTTCGCGGGGCCGTTCACCATGATTTCGCTGACGTCCGGATCGAGCAGCAGCGGGTTGATGGGACCGAAGCCGGTTAAATCGTTGGTCAAGTCTTGGATGACCTTCGCGCGATCCACTCTCCCGTACAGCGCCGTATCCTCTTCTAAAATTTCCAACGCCATCGGCTCCAGCTTCGCCACGACCGCGTCGACGGTCTCTTCCTGCAGCTGAGCTAATACCTTCTTCTGCAGCTTATTCTTAAAGTTGCGCTGAATATCGGCCGGACTGAGCACCGGCTCTTGGGAGACGTGGACGCCCCGTTCCAGCCTCGCTTCGTCCCAGCTTTGCTTGGAGCGAATCTTCTCTAGTAAGCTCATACGGTAACCTTCCTATTCCATAGAGATACCATCCTCGCCAGCAAAGAGCCGCGAGCGTCCCGCTCCGACACTCCGGTATGCAGCCCTTCCGCCAAGCGAAGGTATGCTCGTGATAGCTCGGTTCCGGCATATACAGTCGTGAATGGAATCCCCAAGTCGATCGCTTTGGACGCCGTTCCCCATTGGTCGGGGATGGTATAATCGATATTCGCTTGGAGAACGTCCGCCATCTGGGAGGGTTGGAGAACGCTGTCGATCCCGGCGCGGTTCAGCACGACTTTCATCTGCTTCTTCAGCCCTAGCACCTCCAGCGTCTGGGTCATCGCCTTCGTATTGACGAGAGAGTTCAACTCCGGCGTAGTCACCATCAGAATGGAGGCCGCCCGCTCCATAAAAAATAATGTGGTCTCCTGAAATCCCGCCGGCGTGTCGATGATGAGATAATCCAGTTCTTCGGCTAGAAGCCCCATCACTTTATCCAGCAGCGGAAGCGTAATCAATTCGGCATACTCGGGGCGCGGCGGAGCCGCGAGCACCCGAACCCCGCTCTCATGACGAAGCAAATAACGGGAGAGCAGCAGTCGATCTAGATGCTCGTAAGCGTCGACGGCTTCTTTAATCGACAAGGTCGACAGCAAATTCATCGCCATATTTACATTGCCGAACTGAAAGTCGGCATCCCATATGCCGATCTTCAGATCCTTGTGCTGCTTCGCCAGCGTAACGGCTAAATTCACCGCCAGGCTCGTTCGTCCCGCCCCGCCTTTGGCTCCGCATACCGCAATGCACTGACATGGCTTCCGAAGCGGCTCCTTCATGTCTATGGTCCCTCCTTCGTTCCTGCGATTTTGCTGCGAAGAATGAGCTGGAGCTTGCCGGTTTCGGCGGCATCGACCAAGGTCATCGTTTCTTCCGGCTGCAACTCCACCGTAACGGCGGAGTACGCCCCGCCGCTCCCCGCGTCCACGCCGGCGTTATTCGTATGTTCCGAATCCCCCTCCGACGCCTCTTCCGTCAGCGCCTGACCGACCGCCAGGACGCGGACATTTTTCAGCAGCACCTTCGCGGGACCCGGCGTCTTTCCAGGCTCCGCCGGATGTTTGACGTACAAAATATCTACGCGATCTTCCGGTCTTACGAGATTGGATACCGACTGCACGTAATCGACGGCTACGGACACGGCGCGATACCCTTCCGTAATTTTGCGATTCAGCTTTTCGGCCTCCTCCGTTTGACTGCGTACTCTGTGCTGTAAAATTTGCTCCCCCTGCTCCAAATCCGTCGTCGCGAACTTCCCTTCGATGTCCGCCAAATCCGTCACCGCCGAGGGAAGCAGCATGTTTTGAGGCACCGAAATTTTCTCCACCAGATCCGGAGTGATTTTCTGATTTCTCGGAATGGGCGCTTTGGCGGCGAACACCTCGACGTACGGCTCCTCGGCCGCAAGGGCGGTGCTCTTCCCTTCCGTGTACTTATAGAAAGCCAAGGTCGTGAACAAACCCATGACGATCGCGAGCAGCATGATCGTTTTCGTATTCATCCTCATGTTTTCACCTATTCCACCAATCTTATGGTATAAGCTCCGCGATCTAGGGCGCCGTCGACAAAATGGCCGGTCCCTACGCGGTCAATAAATTTCCCCTTCACCGCTGTATCTAGAAGGCCCATGGGTTCTAACAAGTAGAAATAAGCAAAGCCTGTTATTTTCACATTTACGAGTTGACCTTCGCTGATTAGATGGGCGCGGTACAACGGAATCAACATGACTCTCGAGCAATCCCGATGGTATGTTTCCCCCGGCGGATGCGGGCAGCGGCTGATTCGGTCGTTAATGGCGTTCCGCGTATCCGTCGCCAACGCGCTAAGAACATTCCCGAGTTGCACCGACAGGACATCGTTCACGCCCACGGTTCCGCTGAAGCCAGTGCGCAGATCCTGCCCGTACAGATTAGCTCCCGGTCCTAGCAGACGCAGTACCCCGAAGCTCCCTACCCCGTTCAGCGTGGAGGTCAACAAATTCGTCGCACTCGGGATCAGCTGCAAGCTGTATACCGTATCCTTCACGAAGCTGACCGAATCGAGCATCGCGATCGGAACCGCTCCCTTCCCCCTGCCGATCGGAGCCAATACCGCTTGAGCTTCGGCGCTCACCGTCATGGCGTCGAAACCGATCAGCGGCGCAAATACCGTGGATACTTCTTGCTCCAGGCGGAGAGTCAAACTCCGGTTCCTATCCATTTCGACCTTGCTTACCAAGCCTCGGGCTTGCTGCGCCGTTAGTATGTCGTTCAACACGGCGTTCACGTCGGTTTCCGTATGCGTCAGTTCCTGCGCCGCCGAGAGCACCGCCGCATTCGCGATTTGACGCAGCTTTGATTTCGTCATGTAGAGCAGTCCAACGTCAAGCAAGACCGCCGCGAACAGCATACAAATCGAGAGGGTTAACGCTGCGAGAACGAGAATGCCGCCTTCTTGGCGCTTTATAAATCTTCTCATTGGTTTACTCCATACGGATCGTAGATTCCACGCTTACGTCGGACAGCGGGGTTGCGCTTAGAAGAGGGGTGACATAAGACATTGAGTAATTCACGGTTACTTTCATATAATCCCCGGGCTTGCGCGAGGCTTGTCCCGGCGTGATGGCACAGCGTAATCGGGAACGGTCGCCTTGGAAGTTGTCGGACACGTAATCGGCGATTTCCGTATCCGAGCTTCCCGTCCCCCCCAGCCGCACGGCTTCTTGAACGAGGAAGTTCAACTGCATCTGCGTGTAAATCGCCCGGCTGAGGTCGACGACGCCCGTAATCATGAATAAAAAAATAGGAACCACAAGGGCGAATTCGACGATGGATTGCCCTCTTTCGCTTTTGATCAAACGCTTAATGCGAATAGGCATAGGGCCGCACCTCCGGCAATGGCTGGTCCGTAAGGGTAAATGTCGGTTCCAGGGGTCGTCCGAGTCTCTGGAAAGCTTCCTCCGCGCAAGCCTCCGGCGACGGCGAAGATCGCCCGCTTCAGGTGCTCCCGCCCCTTCGGCCGGAGAAGCAGCACGCCCGCAGCCATTATGGCTCCCAAGATCGCCATATACAGCGACGCTTGAAGAACGAACCGAGCTCCTTCCGCGGCTCCGACGAAAGCGAGCAGCTTCACATCTCCGGCCCCGATCCCTCCGAGCAAATAAGGAATCAGCAGTATCGCCAAGCCGGCCAGCAAGCCTAACAGCGCAGCTGCGATCCCGTGCCAGCCGTCTAAGACGGTATGGATGGCGATCGCGGCCAGTATGCCCGGGAACAGCACGTTATTGTAAATCTTCCTTTTTTTCAAATCGGTAATGGTACAAATGATCAACACCATAAGTAGAAGTCCGTGCTGCAGCCAGTACATCATGCACCGCCTTATTTTTAAAATTAGCCCTACGCACTTCAACGTAGGGCTAACTGATAACGATCTGCAGCTTAAGGTACGATGTTCCGCACGGTCGTGCTGAGCTCCGTAAACAACGCCGTAATTTCCGTCCTGAAGGCGATCAACGCCGCAACGCATGCGACGGCGATCAGACCCAGCAGCATACCGTACTCCGTCATCCCTTGACCTTGTTCCTCTTTCACCAATTGCTTCAACTTATTTACCACGACAATCACTCCTCATATGAAATATTATGTAATCCTACGAAAAGAAACTTAGCTTGTGCCCGAGCTCCGTATGGGTCAAGTTGACTGTTCCGGAGGGAAGCTCGACGACCGAAACGGTTCCGGCGAACTTGCGCCCGACTCTCCCCGGCCGCACGTTCTCCTCGATTCCTACGACCTCGCAGCTTTCATTCAAGTGCAGGACATCGATCGCATACTTCATGAACAACGTATGAATTTGGTTGCACGGTTGAATATGAAGAGCTTGTCCGTAATGAAAGTCCCTCGTGAACAGCAGTCCCTTCAACCTCGTCAAAAAACAATGGGCCTTCGCAACATCGTCCGCCAACAGTTTGCCATTCGTTACATTCACTAGCGCCATCATCTGATCCGCCACCAGCCAAGGGTCCAAAATCAATCAATTCCGGATTTGGGGAACCGAACGCGTCGACCTCCTACTTCGGCTGCTCCGCATCCTCGGTAAGTAGGACCTAGTCGGATTGGCCGATACATTTTGTATCTACAAATTACAACATGTTTTTACAAAACGCAAGGATTTTTTTCATACTTTATGTGTTTAACCTTATAAACTTGGGATTTTCGGCTCTTTTAAGCTCGCCATTTTGATACAAAGGGTATCTAGAACAAAGGAGAAAAAGCCCGGCATATCAAGCTTTCCTCATAGGTAGGAAGAGGGATATCGACGTGGATTGTCGGGAGGGAATACCTATCCGCGGAAAATAAAAACGGAAGCCTCCCGGGCGGGATGGCTTCCGTTTGTCGCGCGAACGAATTCTCCGTTTACTGCGCAGGGACATTTCGCTTTTCGTTCATGTTCTTTATTGCCGCCTTAACTCCGTAGCTTGAGTCTACAAGGATCGGAAGGTCTTTCATGCTGCTGATCATCGGCGATTTGCATTGCGGACAAGCGGGGACATCCTCGAATGAATAATTGTTCCGCATCCAGCCATTGCAATCTTCCCTCGTACACGACCAGATCGCGGTCATTTCCGTCGGGAAATCCTCCAACGGTCTCCTCCGAGAAAAATTCATACTTTGACCTCCCCTTCCATGGCCTTTCAAAAGTCGAAACAAAAAAAGACTGCCCCTTACCTTGAATGAAGGAGCAGCCGTATTCATCGATTCCGTTTTACAGTTTTACTACGTTCTCAGCTTGCTGTCCGCGGTTGCCTCTAACGACGTTAAATTCGACGCGTTGTCCTTCGTCCAGCGACTTGTACCCGTCGCCCGTAATGGCGCTGAAATGAACGAATACATCGTCCCCGCCCTCTACCTGGATAAAGCCAAAGCCTTTCTCTGCGTTAAACCATTTCACTGTTCCCTGTTGCATCATTGTACCCCCACATGAGATAAATTTTTCTTACATGGACCCTTACAAAAAAAGTCACGCATCGGTTCAGGCAGCATCGCAACCCTTCCCAATACGTGACTTTGAAGTCTCATATACGATACGTTCATCGTAACACAGTTTCGCGGCAATAGCAAACATCCTTTTTGCATCTTGCCGATCATCCTCTTGCGGATGCTTGCTTTACCGTCCCTTATGCGCTAACAGCCGGACGAATTTCGTCATGACCGGTTCCATAGCTTGCTGCATATTGGCCATGATCGTGGAAAGATGGGCTTTGCCTGCCGACGGATCGGCGGAAAATTCCAATAACTGAGCGACCGCCGCCATCGACACCTCGGTGTTGACGTTGATTTTGCAAATCCCTGCGCGAATCGCTTTCGTGATGACGTCGTCCGGCGTCCCCGACCCGCCATGCAGGACGAGCGGAACATGCACCGCCTCGCGAATCCGATCGAGAAGAGCGAGGTCGATCTTCGGCTCCCCCGTGTACATACCATGTACCGTGCCGATCGCGGCGGCCAAGAAGTCGACGCCGGTTTCGGCGACGAAACGGCGGGCGGACTCCGGATCCGTCAGCGTACCGTCCCCTTCCTCCTCATCGGAGAATGCGCCTCTGGCGACGGAGCCGATCTCCGCTTCGACGGACACGCCCGCCATATGAGCGATTTCGACGATCTCTTTCGTCCGGGCGATGTTCTCTTCCAGCGCGAATTTCGAACCGTCGTACATGACGGACGTGAATCCGCAGCGGATGGCGCGTACGATCGACGATTTCTCATAGGCATGGTCGAGATGAAGCGCCACCGGCACGCGGCTCTTCGCCGCCAACGCGAGCACGAGCGCCGCAAAACCTTCGACGTCGACCGTCGGGAAGTACCGCTCTCCCAACGCGATAATGACCGGCTGCCCTTCCTTCTCCGCGGCGCCGATAGCGGCTTGTACCGTTTCTAAGTTATAGACGTTAAAGGCGGCAACGGCATACTGCCCCCGCTGCGCGTCTTCGAGAATTTGTTTCGTATTCACTAACATCGGATCGGCCCCCACGAAATGTAGATAGGCGCATACGACCGACCGTATGATCGTCGTATACGCCTCTGAATTATGATTTGTTCTCCAGCAGCTCTACCGTTTCCCGCAGCGTCGTTGTCGCGCCGACGTTCCCCGGGAAAATGATATAAGCGATCCCAGGAAACTTACTTTCGTCCCCCGTGATCCAGACCGGAATCCCCGGTTTGATCTGCCCGGCGACGGTCGCGCGCTTCACTTGAAGACCTTTGGTCCCGATGTCGCTCGACGTGATGCCGCCTTTCGCCACAATGTAATTCGGGCGAACCTGCAATCGCTGCACGATGCTTGTCACCGCATCCGCGATCTTCACGGACTGCTTCAGCTCTTCCTCTTGCATGCCTTCCCCGAGGTCGAGTCTCTCCCGTCTCGTGTACACCGTTACCGTTTTCCCTGCGGCTACGAGCTTCTCCACCTCGGCGATGACCCGATCCACCTCGGCCGCGAACTTCTCCGGTTCTACGACCAGATGGCTGTCCAGCTGGATGAACTCGATGAAGTCGCATCGTTTCAACTCTTCCAGCTGCTCCGTCGTCTTCTTGACGTGAGAGCCGACGAGCACGAGGCCGCCGTTCCCGCGATCCTCCCGAATCAGCTCTTCCCGCCGGAGAAGCGGCTTGTCGGCGATGCCGCCGATCACCTTCGTGAACGCGGCCGCGGTGCGGAATAGGAAGTTTTTGCCGGCGTTGATCGCCCGAACGAGCGCGATCGCGAACACTTCCACGTCCGCGTAATCGACGGCGTTGACGATTACTTTATTAAACCCCTTCACTTGAAGCAGCTGTTCGACGATGCGATCGACGTTGACCGTCCGAAGATCCTCGAGAGCGATATAGGTCGCGTTCTCGGCCTTATACCGGCCGCCCGACTTTTCCTCTACCCATTCGCCCAGATGCGAGCTCGCGTAACCGAAGGTCCGATCCTTCGCGAACTCCGTCGCCCCGGCGGGAACCAGCTCATCCCCGTATTGAACGTAGTGAATGTTGTCGACGGTGAAGCGGCCGCCCTCCCGGAAGAAGGGCAGGATCACTTCGCCGTCGAAGCGCAGCTCGGAACGTTCCTCGACCGTGTTCTTCAACGTCTCCGTCTCTAAGGGATAGTGCCCCCTCAGGGTCGAGTCGCCCCGGCTGACGATCAAGAACGGTCGGTCCAGCTTCTTCGATACCTGCGCCACGTTCTCCGCGATTTCCCGATGCGCCGCTTCGCTCTCGCTTGCGATCATCCCCCGGGAATTCGTCAGGATGAAGAACATGGACCGTTCCTCGCGGAAGCCTTGTTCGATGCTTTCAAGCGACCAATCCGTATATACCGACACGCCGTGCACCGTTTGAACGCCCGTCGGATCGTCGTCCAGAACGACGATTTTTCTGTTCAATCCCCGCAGCTCGTTCTCTAATGTTCTTTGTACGAGACCGCGGTCGATTTCAGTATGGTTTTCGAATACTTCTCTCGCCAATCTGTTTCCGATGATGTTTTGCACCTTTAACGCCTACCTTTACCCGTTTAGATACCCGGCAAAATACCGCTGAACAAGCTCAATACAAATACCGTCGCGAGCGCCGTCAAACCTGCGATGAATCCGCCTAACGTCCATGCCTTCAAGGTTTGCGTGACCGTAAGCTTGCCGAATCTGCTGACGACCCAGAAGCCCGAATCGTTCGGGAGCGACAATCCGATGCCGCCGGCGCAAATCGCGAGGCCGAGCAAAATCGGGGAGACGCCCAAATCGCCGATCATCGGTCCCAAAATGCTGGAAGTCGTCACGAGCGCCACTGTCGCGGAGCCGAGGGAAGCCCTCAAAATTTGCGAGAAAATGAACGCGAGCAGCAGGATCGGAATGCTCAGGTCTTGCATCGTGCCGATGAGATAATCGCCGATGCCGCTTTTGTTAATGACCGCGCCGAACGCCCCGCCCGCGCCGGTAATCAAAATGATGATGCCGGCCGAATTGATCGCTTCCGAATACAAATTGTCGTAATCCTCGGCAATGTAAGGACGAAGCACGACGATCGCAACCACCGTACTGATCAGAAGCGCGATGTTTTTGTCCCCGATGAAGCCGAAGATCGAAGAAATCGCCGTATCAGGGAACATGAGCTTCGTAATCGTATTTAACAAAATCAACACGATCGGCAGGCAAAGCATCGCGAACGAAAGGCCCGTGCTGATTTCTTTGCGCGGCTTCGCCTGCTGCTCCGGCGCGCCTTCCACTTGAATTTCGCCCGAATGCTTCAAACGCTTGCCGATATACATGCCGTACAGATACCCGCCTACCAACGTGGCCGGAATCGCGCAAAGAATGCCGTACAAAATGAACAAGCCTAAGTCGGAACCGGTGTTTTCGGCGACCACGAGCGGTCCCGGCGTCGGCGCAACCATGTTGTGCGAAACGATCAAGCCCACGCCGAGGGCAGTGACGAAGCTCATCACGGCGATACCCGTTTTGTTGGCCAAGCTTTTGATCAAACCGCTCAAGATGACGAACGCGGCGTCGAAGAATACAGGGATGGATACGATCGTCCCCGTCAGTCCGAGCCCGGCAGGCGACTTCTTCGCGCCGAACGCCTTGAGAACCGCTTGCGCGATTTTCTCTACAGCGCCGGATGCGGCCAGGAATTGACCGAAAATTACGCCGAGACCGATAAGGATGCCGACGCCCGCCAGCGTATTGCCGAAGCCGGTCGTGACCACCCCGGGGATGTCCTTAATCGGCATGCCGATGACCAGCGCCGTAGCGAAGGCGACGAGAATCAAGGACAAGAAAGGCTCCAGCTTGACCTTCAAGATGAGGAAGAACAATGCGGCTAACGCCAGCAGAAAAATCACGATCAACATTGGACCCGTAACCATGGCTTGTAAATTCTCCTTTTAGGTTACCGTAGTAACCTTATTTTCGTTTTTCGACCGTAACCCCGGCCAGGTTTTCGTAATACTGAACGATCCCGCTATGATCCAAGCCTTGCTTGCCTTCCGACTTCAACGTTGCGAAGATGTTCAGGACGTGGCTTGTCAACGGCAGCGGCACGTTCTCCTGCTCCGCCGTTTCCATCACGTTGGTCAGGTCCTTCATGTTGATATCGACCCGGCCGCCCGGTGTAAAGTTGCGCTCCAATACCATCGGCGCTTTCGCGTCCAGAACGGTGCTGCCGGCCAATCCTCCGCGAATCGCTTGATACATCTTCTCCACGTCGATACCCGTTTTGGCGGCTAAGACGAACGCTTCGGACATCGCGGCGATGTTGACGTTCACGATGATTTGGTTCGCGAGCTTCGCGATGGACCCGCAGCCGTTGGCCCCGACCAATGTAATATCTTTCCCCATTGCGGCCAAGACGGGCTCTGCTTTCTTGAATACTTCCTCATCCCCGCCGACCATGATCGACAGCGTTCCGTCGATCGCTTTCGGCTCGCCCCCGCTGACCGGAGCGTCCAGCAGATGCAGCCCGCGCTCTCGCAGTGCGGCGGCGACCTCTCTCGAAACGATCGGCGACACCGAGCTCATGTCGACGACGATCGTACCGGGCTTCGCGCCTTGAACGATGCCGTTCTCGCCAAGAATGACGTTCTTAACGATCTCGTTGTTCGGCAGCATTGTAATGATGATATCGCTTACACGCGCAACCTCCGCCGGCGTTGCGGCACTCTTGGCGCCTTCCTGAACCAACTCGTCGACCGCCGCTTGATTCACGTCGGTAATCGTCAATTCATAACCATGCTTCAATAAGTTGCGCGACATCGGTTTCCCCATAATGCCGATTCCAATAAAACCAACCTTCATTGAAAATACCTCCTAAAGCGCTTTCATTGTGATATCTATCGTCATTGTACACAACAATTTATTTTTTGTATACATTTTTTTAATTCGTGGATACAATAGTCTTGTTGCCTTACCCCTTTTGGAAGGTCTTACATTCTTTTTCTTTGTCCTTCCAGCGCCTTTTGGTTATTATGAATAAGAAAATAGCGAAATATGCATGAGGAAACGGAACCAGAAAGGGAATTGCGATGAGCAAGCAGCCGTCACAACGGGCCTACTTAAGCTCGTACGAATTTATTCGGGATAAAATTTTAAATGGCGAATATCCTCGGGGCACCAAGCTCGTGGAGGAACGATTGGCGGAGGAACTAGGCGTCAGCCGGACGCCGATTCGCGAATCGATCCGCAAGCTGGAGCAGGAGGGGCTGATTCGGCAAAAACGAGTCGTCAACCCGACGGCCACCGACTTGAGCAACATTTTTCAGGTGCGTATTTTGCTGGAGGGGTACTCGGCTCGCTGCGCGGCCGCGTTTATGGACGAGGCCACGGTGGACAAGCTCCAAGCCAGCATTACCGCTGCCCGCCTGGGCCCTGACGAGGAAACGATGAGGGCGAACGAGGAATTTCATAATTTGATCATACAATCGAGCAAAAACCCTCAAATGATCGATATTATCGATCGGATGCAATCCATTATTTACTTGTTTCGGAAGACTGTCGTTATCTATAAGCGCCCCTTCCTGCTCGATGAACATCAAGAGATCCACGATGCCATCCGCGCGCATGACGGGGATTTGGCGGAACGGCTCATGCAGGACCATCTCCGGGCCGATTTGGAGTTTTCGCTTCATCTGCTGAAACAATAGCACTCGCCTACAGCCCCAATTCCGACGGAATTGGGGCTGTAGGTTCGGCGAAACGCGAAAGCAATATCTATCTGCGTTTCCCGCTAGCCTCGTATCATCACGTAAGCCATATACCCGATATAGGACAAGGTTAGAACCATCCCTTCGATTCTTCCGACCTTGTAGTGGGTTCTGGAAACGACGAACAATAGCGCCGTGAGAACGATCAATATAACGACGTCGGTCACCATAACCCGTTCTACGCCCAAAGGAGAAATGACAGCCGAGACCCCTAGCACAAACAAAATGTTGAAAATGTTGCTCCCCACGACGTTCCCCACGGCGATTTCGTTCTGCTTCTTAAGCGCCGCGGCAACCGAAGTGACCAATTCCGGCAATGAAGTGCCCACCGCCACGATCGTCAGCCCCACTAATGTTTCCGTCATGCCCCACCGCAGCGCGATGATCGTGCTGTGCTGAACGACCAGATGACCTCCGTAAATAATGGCCGCCAGTCCTGCCGCGCCGAAAAATATAGGTTTGCCCAAAGTTGCATTCCCAACCGAAGCGGCTTGCGTGCCGCCTTCCTCCCGGCTATTGCGCGCCGCTTCGAAGATGTAATACATGAAAATGGCAAAAAACAACAGCAGGATGATACCGTCTCCGCGAGTAATGACATTGATAGCGCTCTGCTGCAAACTATAATCGCTAATCAAGACGAGAAGAACGAAACTGGCGAGAAACGTAAAGGGGATTTCCTTTTTGATCGTTTCGCCTTTCACTTGAATGGCCATGATGATCGCCACCACGCCGACTACGAAAGCCGTATTAAAGACGTTGCTGCCGATGACGTTCCCGAGCGAAACCCCCGCGTTCTGATTTAATGCGGCAATAATGCTGACCGTCGCCTCCGGCGAGCCCGTTCCGAAAGCTACGATCGTTAGACCGATGAGAATCGGAGGTACGCGAAAGTAAGCGGCGATCTTCGAAGAACCCTCTACAAAATAATTCGCTCCCAAGATTAGCAGGGCAAAGCCAACCATTAACAAGAGATAACTCAACTTGTTTCCGCCCCTTCTTCTATATTTGACGCAAGGGGGATGTTCCCGCCATTCGCAAGTTTTCCCTATTGCACCCGGTTGATAACCTGAGGAGCGGAAATTTCGGGGCGCAAAAAAACGCCCATTAGCATTTATCGTTATCCGACGAACGCTAAGGGGCGCAGCCTGTCTCGGCATTTCCGTTCTATTGATCCCGCAGAAGCGCGTTGGCGATGAGCATGTCGAACTTTCGAACGTCTACTCCTTTCTGCAATTTCACTTTGATATGCCCCGCCCGCGTCCACAACTCCACCTCCGCATTAAAATCCAGAAACCCGCCGGCATTTTCCGTCGACCACATGTTGATGGAGGAATACGGCAGGGAGTAGATCTCTACCTTCTTCCCGGTAAGACCCTGCGCATCCCTCACAATTAATCTTTTGTTCGTAAACACGGCCGTATCTCGAAAAGTTTTGTATGCCGCGACCGCTTCCTCCCCGGCGACCAACAGCGCATGTACGTCCGACGGTATGGGACATTCCGATACCAAGGTCCACTCCAACATGTTTTTCGTTTCCGACATTTTCCGAGTCCTCCCTAGAGTAATGAATACTCCATAATATGAACGATAACCTCAACTTTCCCGCGATTCTTTCAACAGACGCCTAGCCTCGTTCCGATCCGCCACTTGCAGCTTGTTCAGCATGTTGGAAATGTTGTTGGCCACCGTTTTGACGCTGATAAACAGCCGTGCCGCGATCTGCGCGTTCGTTTGCCCTTCGGCGATCAGCTCCAAAATTTCCATCTCCCGCTTGGACAGCTCGGATAACGCCGGATGGTCCGCTTTGACGGCCGGTTTAGGAGCTGCCGCGAAATAATGAATCATGCGCGCCGCGATGTCCGAGCTGAACACCGCGCCGCCGCCGCCCACCATTCGAATGGATTGCAGCAGCTCGGCCTCGTCGGCATCCTTCAACACGTAGCCCTTGGCTCCGGCCCGCATGGCCGTGAACACGGATTGATCGTCCTGGAACATCGTCAACATCAACACTTCGATGCTCGGGAACCGCTCCTTAATGACGCGGGTCGCCTCGATCCCGTTCAAGCCGGGCATGCGGATATCCATCAAGACGACGTCCGGCTGCAGCGCGCCCGCCAGCTCCACCGCTTCGTCGCCGGACGAAGCTTCTCCCACGACCACCAGATCGTCCGTCGTCTTCAACAAATTTCGAACGCCGCTCCGAAACAACGGATGATCGTCGGCGATGACAATCTTCATGTTCAGCCCCCCTTTGCCACAGTGCTCTCGGACAGCGGCAGCGACGCGTACACCCTCGTGCCGCCGTCCTCCCCTCTCTCGATCGTACAGTGCCCGCCCAATTCGGCGGCCCGTTCCCGAATCGACTGCAGGCCGATGCCGCCTTTCCCTCCGGCGGACGACGCCGTCCGAACGACGCTGCCGGTCCCGTCATCCGTAATTTCCACGACCAGCCGATTCGCGTCGCGAACGTCCAACCGCACCTCGCATACCGTCGCCTGCGCATGCTTGATGACGTTGACGACCGCCTCGACGACGATGCGATACGCCGCGACCTCCACCGCGGCGGGCAGCGCCGGCAGCGGCGCCGGCGCCTGCAGCTCGATGCGCAGCGGCTCTCCCTCCTGCTCCGCGGCCAACAGCCGCGCGGGCTTGGCAAGCTCATGAATCCGCTCCCGGATGGCGCCGAGCAGCCCCAGCTCATCCAGAGCCGGCGGCCTCAGATCGTGGACCATCGTCCGTATTTCGCTAACCGTCGACCGAATGACCTGCCGAAGGTCCGTTAACATCTCGATCGCGGTAGCCGGCTCTTTCTCCACATACTTTTGCGCCGTCGCCGCGTTCAGCGCGAGCGCCGCCAGCCTCGGCGCCAAGTCGTCATGCAGGTTTTTCCGAATGCGGCGGCGCTCCTCCTCGCGGGCCAGCACCAGCTTCTCGCGCGACTCCTGCAAATCGTTCGCCAGCAGCTTCATTCCCAGCGTCATGTTCACGTTCTCGACGATCGGACCCGCCTGTCGCAGCAAGACGTCGAGAAACTTGCCGTCCTCCGGCGTGAAGGCTTCGCCCGGCGAACGGCTGGCGATATATAGCGTCCCTAGCTCTCCTCCTCTGTGGAGAATCGGGAACGAATGCAGTTCGTTCGCCGGCTCCCCGGCTGAGGCGACCATTTTGTCCTGCCCGCCGATGCCGATCGCAATGCCCGCGTACGGAAGACGAAGCGCATCCTTCACCGTCCGCACGACCGCGTCCAGCATCGCTTCCGGCGCCAGCGGCCGGATCAATTGATCGCCCAGCTCCAGCAGCACCGCGTACGGGTCGTCGTGCCGCCCCTTCATGAGGCGGTTAATGTGCCGCTGGAGCCAGTCCTTGAGCGGCGCGAACGCGACGGCAACCGTAACCGTTGCCAGAAGGTTGACGACGAAGCGATCCTCCGCGCGGAACAGCTGTCCCAAGTAAAGCACGGCGAACGCGTACAGCAGGACGACGCAGACGGACAACGCCGCGTAAAGAAGCGTCCGATTCACCAAAGGATCGATGTTCCAAAGCCGCTGCCGCAGCACCGCCATCATCAACGTAATCGGTATGGCCGTTAGCGACGCATTCAGGATCGCGTTCAAAGCGACGTAGGTGGCCGCGGAGCCGTCGTTCAAGCTTGGATCGAACAGGACGCTCATGCCGACGAAGCCGACGAACCCGATCGTTACACCATAGACGACCCACTTCGTTTGCTGCCGCTGTACGGGCCGAGATACCTTGCGGAATCGGTACACCTGCGAATAGATGAGAATCGCGGTGGAGCCGACATACCACAGCAGGCGAACAAATTCCGGAATGCGCAGCGCCCCCCACATCTCGCCGCGGAAAAACCACTGCGCCGCATCGACGAGGACGATGAAGAGGAAGGCGAACCGAGTCCACCGGGGAACGAATCGGCCGTCGGGGAACAGAAAGAAAAATAACGATAGCGATATCCAGCCCGTCATCGAGACGAACATGAACCACTGCTGCGCGAACGCGCTGCCTTCCGAAGCCGTCATGGCGAGCGAAGGGAACGACGTGCCGAAGGATACCATCGCCGCGGCGGCGAGCAGCCCCATCGGTTCCCGGAACCCTTTCCACAGCATGATCGACGACGTCGCATAAAACACAAAGGTGAATCCGCTGTCGATCAGCACGAACAGCAGCGCGTAATGCTCTAAGGATAGTCCCTGCTCCGGGATCGGCATGGAGGGCACGAGCGTTCCGCAGCCCTGGGCGATGCATTTCGTAACCAGAGCGTCGTAGTAGCCCGGTATGCTGACGATGTACGAGCCCATCGCCGCGGCGCAGAACGCCAGGACAAGCAGCTGCATGACCGCCCGCATCGCTTCGTTCGCCTTGCGAATGTCCGGCGCCATCCTTCCCCCGCCTTCCTAAATGGTTGATATTGCTAATTATAGCTTCCGTCCTGCGGCTTGAATATGGCGGAAGCCGATTTCCCGCGCGGCTTCCCGGCGGTTCCCGGGAATCGTCCCGATGTTTCCCGCGAAATCGGGAACGGCCTGCTCTAGCCTCCAGGAATTCCCGCGCCTTACGATAAGGGCATCGCAACGCGAAATCGGTATTGGAGGTTGAAGGAATTGAACGAAAAGCAGTTGATCAAATGGCTGGGCATGATTTGTATTTTGGCGGGCATTGCGCGGATGGGCATGACGCCGACTTCGATCATTTGGGGAACGGACAGTCCGCAAGAGCTGACGTTTGGCTTTATCGCATGCGTACTGATGGCGGTCGGCACGATCGTCACGTATATGGTGCAGTCCCGCGAAACCGGGGTTGCAGGCTTCATAACGACGCTGCTGATTATCGTCGCCAACATCATTACGGGGGCCATGGTTTGGTCGCTATTCGCCGCAGGGCCCGGCGCTCCCATGCCGGAAGGGCCGCTCGTCAACATCTCCCGATTGATCATGATGGCAGGCTTGATGGGCGGGTCGCTCGTGTTCGCGATTCTGACCTTCCGAGCGAAAGTGTTCCCGCGCTGGGTGCCGGCTCTTCTGATTTTGATGCTGGTGAACATCTTCCTCCCTGTCGCCGACAACAAGTTTTTCGCGGCGTTCTGGGGCCTCGCTTACGTCGGCATGGGCTATTGCGTCTGGGCCGGGAAGCTGAACGCAGGCGCGGCGGCGCGGAAAGACGGAACCTTGAGCGCATAGTCGGAGTACCTCAACGCAAAATAGCGAGCCTTAGGCTCGCTATTTTGCTTATGCTTATGCTATGGCGCACGGTATTATTTTAGCTCTGCTGCCGTCGCGGCCTTGTAAATCACCGAATGCACTTCTCCTCCGTCGTTATCGAGCGCCGTCCATACGGTGCCGTCCGGCGTGACGGTCATGCCTTCGATCTTCTCGAACGGCATGAATGCCTCGCGAAGATCGGCGACCTTCTTCTTAACGACCACCGACTTGGACAGGTCGGAATCCTCGGCGACAAGTCCTTCGAACGGTTCGACGCCGTCGAGGGTGAATGTATAGAGAGCTTTCAAGTGAATCGCCCCGCCGACCATTTTGTCGCGCTCGATCACGGCGTACGTATCGCCTCCGAGATTGACGATTTCGGACAGCCCGATCCAGTCGTCTTTCACCGTTGTAGGCTCGAGGGGGTATAAGAAGAACTCCCACGTTCGATTCGTCAAATCGTATCTTGCGATACGCGTATACAACGTGCCGTCCTTCGCTTTCTCCCCGCTGTATTGCCGTTGAATCGCCCCCAGCAAATAGTTGCCGTCCGAAGAAATCGCCACGCCTTCGAACCCGTTGTTGCGAATGACCCCGCCTTCATAGGAGTCGACCTCGGATGGAAGCGACACTTTCTGCAGCACATTGCCGCTGCGATCCACTTGCAGCAGGAGGTTCGGGCTGTACGAGTCCTTGCCGAATTGAGCGTTCCCTTCGCTCGCGATCCAGAAGCCTGCATTCGCAGGCGCCGCCACGGACGTGTCACGCACGATTCCTTCCAGATCCAGATCGATCGGCTGTCCGTTCTCTGTGATTCTCGCCAGCGAGCTGATGCTGCCCATACCGTCTTTCATATCGATCCGATAGATATGGGATTGCAGCGCATTGTCCGGGACCGCGTAGATGACGTCATTCCGCGCGGCATCGGATGCCAAGCCTGAAATCGCCGCCCAATAAACATTCGAAGCATGCAGCGTCGGCTTGTCCGGCGAATTCGCCGCCCCCGCGACGCCTTCGAACACGGTGATCGTTCCGGAATCTTCGTCGGACGTCAGGAACAAATTCCGCTGCGGGATCGCCAACAAGCCTTCCGGCTCCATGCCGGTCGGGAGCAGCTGCACGAACGCCGGCTTTCTGTTGTTCGTAAGATCGTACACGGCGACGAACGAGCCTTTCTCGGAACCGACGAACGCGAATTCCTTCTTGCCGAACACCGCCGTTTCGATCCCTTCCACCTCGATGCCGCCCGCTTCCGAACGCCCTTCCGGGTAGTGACCGTATTCCGCCGCTTTCGGCTCCAGCTCGCCGTTATCCTTCCACACCTGCGAGCCCTGCGTCGTCCATGCGCTCCAGCCGCGTCCGCCCGTCAAGTCCATCTCGCCCTCGTCCGCCGTATACAGAATCGTCCCGCGCGCATTCCATGCGATGCCGTCCGGCATCCGGGCGCCGGCGTAAGACACTTCGGCTTCGAACTTTTCCGGATACGACTCCGCGAAGCGGATCGCGCCGTCTTCGGTCAAGTCATGCTTTTGCCCTTTCGGCTTGCCGAGCGAGAACAGCGTTTTTAGCGCGGCGCTTTTCACGTCGATGACAGCCACGCCGTTATTCTCCTGCAGCGTGACGGCAGCCAGACCGTTTTTGATTTTCACGAATTCAGGCTGCGGGTCTTCCGGGAACAGCAGCCCCTTGTCCGCTAATTGCTGCGCTGCGAAAGAAATCGTCTTGACGACAGACTTGCTCAGGTCGGACCAATTCAGAGCGACGATTTGCACCGTACCCGGTCCGCTTATGTCGCCTTCCAGGCCCGGCTCTTCCGCATCGGTTAAGTTGCCGTCCTTGTCGACGACCACGGGCTCGTTCTCGATGGCGACGACCGCATACGTTTCCTTCCCGATGGTCGTCACGGCCACGGCGTCGGGACCTGCGCCGATCGATACGTCCCCGACGACGGCGTTGGTTTTCAAGTTAATGACCACTAGCTTACCGGGCGTCAGCTGAGGCTTGTCCCCCTCTTCTTTGATCGAGGTGTTCACCACGGCGATCCCATAATTTCCGTCCCCTGTGATCGCCACGCTAGTCGGCTCGCCCGGCATGGCGATTTCGGTTTTGAGCTGCGGCACTTTCGGATCGGCAAAGTCGACGATGCCGACATTTTTGTCGCCCGAATTCGTATACGCCAAAATCTTACCGTCCGGCGTTGCGGCTGTAATTTCCGCCACCCCTCCGTTCGGCACGACGAAGGTTCCGATTTGCCGGAACGAGTCGATTTGGCGTTCAGCCGCTTGCGCGCTCCCCAGCCCTGCGACCGCCGTTGCGACGGCTGCGATCGCGCTTAGAGCGGAAATCAAACGTTTCTTCATAGAAAAACCCTCCCGACGATGGTTGCGAAGCCTATTCCTTCCATCGTAGAGGGTTAATATTCGCGGGGGATTTGCTGGATGTTAAGATATTATAATTTTTATCGGGAATGTTGAGGGGAAATGAGAAACATTTATCGACAACAGTACAAGCTACAAAATCAATCGGGTGCCGCTCGTTTTCTGTTCCAACATCGCCTTCAGCACGGTGCCGATGTGGGCGCCCGCTTCAAGCGGCGGGGTGCCCGCGGCATGAATGTTGGAGATCACGTTCCGATCCGCTTCCAGCATGCCGATGCGGGGCCGGTAACACATGTAGGCGCTCATGGAGCGAGCGGATACAAGGCCCGGCCGCTCGCCGATGAGCAGCACCATGACCTGCGGCTGCAGGATATCCCCGATCTGGTCCATAACCGCGACGCGCCCGTTTTTCACGAAGAAGGTCGTCCCCCACGTCAGTCCCTGCACCCGCAGCGAATCGAGCAGCGCGGGGTACACGTCGCGAACGTTCGCTTCGATCGCGTCGGCGCTCAGTCCGTCCGAAACGACGATTTGCACCTCCGGCTGCTCCGCGCACCGCTCCCTCAGCGCCGCCTTCGCTTCGACGGTCAGCCTGCGTCCCAGATCCGGACGTCTTAAATAGGTCTCCTTGCCGTCCGCCTCGCTCGCGACGGAGAAGAACCCCATTTCCTCCAGCAGGGAAGGCGACACTTCGCCGTACACGGCGTCGACCGCGGCGGCGTGATCGAGCCGAAGCTGCAGCATTGCCTTCGTCGTCGGCCGCGTCCCCGCCCGACCTACGCCGATCCGCGCGGGCGTCGACTGCAGCAACCCCGCCGCCCGATACCGTTCCTGTTCGAATGCGCTCATTTCGTCTCCCCTCCCCATCAGGCGAACAAGCTCAACTCTCCCGCCCGCGCGGTCAATCGGCCGCCTTTCATCAATTCCATTCGCTCCAGCCACTGCTCGAACGCGGGCGCGGGGCGCAGGCGCAGCGTTTCGCGCAGCGTCGCGATGTCATGGAAGCTCGTCGATTGGTAATTCAGCATACAATCGTCGGCCATCGGCACGCCGATCAAGAAGTTGACTCCTGCTGCGGCGAGCAGCACGGCCAAATTCTCCATGTCGTTCTGGTCGGCTTTCATATGATTCGTGTAGCAAACGTCTACGCCCATCGGCAGCCCGTGCAGCTTCCCCATGAAGTGATCTTCGAGCCCGGCTCGAATGACCTGTTTGCTATCGTACAAATATTCGGGTCCGATGAAGCCGACGACCGTGTTGACCATGAACGGCTTGTAATGCCGCGCCAAACCGTAGCAGCGCGCTTCCAGCGTCAATTGGTCGATGCCGTGATGCGCCTCGGACGACAGCTCCGAGCCTTGCCCCGTTTCGAAATACCACCGGTTCGGCCCTTTCGCGCTCCCCTCCCGGCGGATCAGGTCGTCGGCCTCGTCGAGCAGCCTCAAGTCGATCCCGAACGCCTTGTTCCCGAGCGCGGTGCCGGCGAGGCTCTGGAAGGCAAGGTCCGCGGGCGCTCCTTGCTCAATGGCTCGCATTTGCGTCGTAATGTGGGCAAGAACGCAGTTTTGCGTCGGCACGTCCCATTTTTCCATCACTTCTTTGGTCAGCAACAGGATGTTCTTGACGCTCTCCGCCGTGTCGATCACCGGATTAATGCCGATGACCGCGTCCCCGATGCCGTAGGAGAGCGCCTCGTACAGCGAAGCGCGAATGCCGCGCAGATCGTCGGACGGGTGGTTCGGCTGCGCGCGCCCGGCGAGTACGCCTTTGTACCCCATGGACGCGTTGCACGTCGTCACGACCTCGATGTTCGACGCCGCCTGAATCAAATCCAGATTGCTCATGAGCTTCGCGACCGCCGCGATCATTTCGCTCGTCAGCCCTCGCCCGATGCGAAGCATCCCCGCCGAATCGATGTCCGCGGACAGGAGCCGCTCCCGCAGCTCCGCGACCGTCCAAGCCTTGATCTCGGCGTACACCGCTTCGTCGAGGTCCGCCTCGATCAGGCGCGACACTTCGTCCGTTTCGGGCGGCAGCAGCGGGTGCTCCCGGATGTCGGACAGCGTCAGCTCCGACAGCGTCCATTTCGCGGCCATCCGCTCCGTTGCGTCTTCCGCCGCGATGCCGGCAAGCTCATCGCCCGCCTTTGCTTCGTTCGCTTTGGCCATTAGCTCCTTCACATCCCGAAACCGGTACTCCCGGCCTCTCAACGTCGTCGCCAGCTTCATGCCCGCTCCGCTCCTTTCGCCCCCTCCGGTTCCGCCTCCGCGCGAACCGGGAACGCCAACGTTTTGACCACCACGGGAACGGCCGCGCCCGCGACCGGTTCGCCGATGTCGATGTAGTCGCCATGCTCCGCCGCCACCTGATCGATGCAGACGATGCCGCGGCCGGAGCCGAGCCGGATCGCCAGCGATTGGCCGAGCGCCTTCGCCATGTCGCTGCGGCAAACGACGGCAAGCACGTCGTGAGGCGCGGCGCCTGCAAGAAACTCGCCGGCGACGGCATCGGCCAGCCGCTGCAGCAGCGCGTACGTGCACGGCTCGATCGGGGGAACCGCCAGCGCGAACGTCGGCCCCGAACCGCCGGCCGCGCCATACAGCCGCCGCCCGGCCTCGAACGCCTCGGCGACGTCCGACGGCGCGGCGCCCCCGAGCTTCACCACGGGCACATTGCGCACCGGCAGCGCGCCGGGACTGACGTGCACCGTCGCCCCCGAAATATCGGCCGCCTGCATCCCGGCGCCGATGACCGTCGCGCGCACCGTCTGCCGCGCCTCCACCCAGCGGTACGGGTACCGCGACGCCGCCCGCTTCACTGCATGCGCGAGCGCCGGACCGATGTCCCCGTGCACGGCCGTCTCCGCCACGGAAGCGGGTTCCGGCGAACGCATCAGCTCCGCGACGCCGCCGGAGACGAGCAACTCCCCCGCCTCCGGCAGCGAACCGCCGCCCTCGCCGACGACGAGCAGCCGGGTCCGCTCATCGCGGTTCGTTCCGGCGAGATACGAAAGCAGCGTCTCCGCCATCCGGTCCGCGAGCTCGCGAATGGACGGCAGGTCGAGCCGCCGCCCCGGCGACAGGTCGTACCCGTGCGCCCGGAGCCAAGGCTGGAATGACTGCGCCGCGGCGAGCACGGTCCCGTCGGCGTCGATCCGGACGAGCCGGCCGCCGATGCGCAGCGTCGCCGTGGCGAGGCTAACGCCGCCCCGGAAGAACGCCGCGTTGGCGGTGCCGCCGCCGATGTCGACGCTCGCGACCGTCTCGCCGCTCTCGAGCGAGCGCGTCTCCGCGCCGGCCCCCTTCGCGGCAAGCAGACCTTCGAGGTCGGCGCCCGCCGCGGCGACCACGAAATCGCCCGCGCGCGCGGCTAGCGCATGCGCGATGCGTTCCGCGTTGCGCTTGTTCGCCGTCTCGCCCGTAATGATGACCGCCCCCGTACGGATGTCCTCGGGCCGTACGCCCGCCCGGGCATACTCTGCCGCCAAAATATCCGCGACGCGCGCCTCGTCCACTTCGTCCTCGGAGCGCAGCGGCGTCGTATATACATCGCTGCAGTACGTCAATTCCCGCTCCGCGATGACGAATGCGGGCAGCGCGAACGCCCCCGACGTCCGCCGGATGCGCAGCCGGCTCAGAATCATTTTCGTCGTGCTCGTCCCGAGGTCGATGCCGACGCTCGCGATCCACTCCTCGTCGCGCGCCTCCGCTGCCGTCATTCGAACGCCTCCTTACCTTACGTCGTTACTCCGCCGCTCCCGCCGCGGCCTTGTCGACGATCGCCGTGCAATCCGCATGGCGCTGCAGGATGCTCGCCGGCAGCGCGTTCGTGACCTCGCCGTGCAGCATGCCGCGCACCGCCGCCGCCTTGTTCTCGCCGCTCGCGACGAGCAGCACCGTCCGCGACTCCATCACCTGCGCGATGCCGAGCGTCACCCCGCCGGTGAGCTCCCGGCTCTCCTTGAAGTATTTCTGCCCGACCGTCACGGTCGTCTCGCTGAGCGCCGTGACGTGCGAGCGCGACGCGAAATCGACGCCCGGCTCGTTCAGCCCGAGATGCCCGTTGACGCCGATCCCGAGCAGCATCAGATCGATCGGCCCGTTCGCCTCGATATACGCGTCGATGCGGCGGCACTCCGCCTCCAGATCGTCGGACGCCGCATCGAAGTACACGATCTGCTCCGGGCGTATGCCGAGCGGGTCGAAGAAGTCCCGGTACATCATTTCCTGCGCGCTGCCGTCCGAATGACGGTCCATGCCCGCCCACTCGTCAAGCCCGACGAACGTGCAGCGCGAGAAATCGACCTTCTTCTCCTGCGCCATCTCCCGCAAAATTCGGTACGCGCCGAGCGGCGTGTTGCCGGCGGCGAGACAAAGCAAGCTGTCGGGCTTTGCCGCGACGTACGCCGCAATGCGCTGCGCCGTCTCCTGCGATACTTCCTCATAGTTTTGTTTTATTTCCACATTCATTCCTTTACGCCTCCCGCAGTCATGCCCTGCACCAAAAATTTTTGAAACGCGTATGCGATAATCACCGGCGGCAGACACGCGAGCACGCCCCCGGCCGAAATCATGCCGTAATCGACGGCGTTCTTCCCGCTGAACTCCGCGATCGCCACGGAGATCGTCTTGGCGTCGAGCGACGAAGTGAAGAGCAGGGAGAAGAAAAATTCGTCCCACGCGAGCAGAAACGTAAAAATACAAGTCGCGATAATGCCGGGGCGCACGAGCGGCACGACGATCATCAGCAGCGTCTGTAATCGGCCGCACCCGTCGATGCTCGCGGCCTCATAGAACTCCTTGGACAACTGGCGGAAATAGCTCTGCATAATCCAAATGACGAACGGGATCGCAAACGTTAAATCTAGAAGGATGAGCGTCACCTTGGAATCGAGCGCGCCCGCACCGCTGAGCATCAAATACAGCGGGATGACGATGACAACCGACGGAATCATGTACGTAAACAAGAATAAGTAAATAAGCTTCTGGCGAAAACGGAACCGGTACCGGGCGAACGCATGAGCCGCCAGCCCTCCCACCAGCACCGCCGCGATCGTCACGCAAGCCGCCACAGTGAAACTGTTAAACATGGAAATGCGGAACGAGTACGCCAGATCGTTATTCGGGTTCGAGAAAATGTCGATGTAGCGCTGGAACGTCACGTTCTCCGGAATCCATCGCAGCGGGACGGTCGTCAAATCCTTTTGGTACGAAACGCTGGAGATGACGAGCCACAGAAAAGGAGATAACGTGCAAACGGCGACCGATGCGGCGAAAATATACTGGATGACAGAAAACGCTGCACTGTGTCTCATCTACCCTTCCTCCTCCATCTTCAGCGTTTTGACGTACACGAACGTCATGATGACGATCAAGAGCGCGATCACGTACGAGATGGCCGCCCCTTGCGAATATTGCAAATTGGAGAACGCTTTGATGTACGCTTGATACGTGAGCACCATCGTGCCGTTGGCGGGGCCGCCCTGCGTCAGCGCGTAGATCAAATCGAACACCTTGAACGATTCCATCGTCCGCATCACGAGCAGCACAAGCAGCGTCGGTTTCAGGTACGGCAGCGTCAGCATGAAGAATCGGCGGACGAGTCCCGCGCCGTCCATGCTCGCAGCCTCGTAAACCCCTTTGTTCGTCATCTGCAGCGACGCGAGGATGAAGATGACGACGAACGGCGTCATTTTCCATACGTCCGCGACGATGACCATGTGCATGGCGAGCCACGGCGAGCTGAGCCAAGAGCGGTACGCGTCCATGATGTGCAGTTGCGTCAGCAGCGCGTTCAACGCGCCGTACTCAGGATGGTAAATCCATTTCCACATCGCGGCGTTGACGATCGTCGGCACCGCCCACGGCAAAATGATAATCGTGCGCAGAAACGTTTTCCCAACCAAGTTTTCATTAAGCAGAAGCGCGATCAACAAGCCTAGGATCAGTTCGAGCGAAATGGATACGGCGGCAAAGTAAAAGGTGCGTCCGAACGAGTCCCAAAAGCCCGGGTCGGACAGCAAGCTCGCGTAATTTTCGAATCCGACGAACTTCCCTTTATCCTTGGAAATCAGTTCCATATTCTGTAAGCTGTAAATAAAGGTCTGGATCAAGGGATATACAACGATCCCGAAGACCAAGAGAATGGCGGGGGCGATGCTGAACCAAGCGAACGTCTTGTCATTCATTCTCTTCAAGGCGGTCTTCAACTCCTTCGAAGCAAAATAGGAGGCGGGGGTGAGCCCCCCGCCGAAGGTCGTTACTCAACCATTTCAATCGCTTTCGCCTGCAAATCGTTCAGCGCCTGCTCCGGCGTTACGTTCCCGAGAAGCGCTTTGCTCACGGCGACTTGAAGCTCCGTCGACAGCTCGCCGTACCACGGCACTTGCGGACGGTTGATAAGGTACTTATATTGCTCTTTCGACACATTGACCAAATCGGGATTCGTCGCGATCACCGCTTCGTCTTCGAACAGCGATTTCCATATCGGCATCGCGTCTTTCGCGTGCGCCTTCTGAAAGTCCTTCGACGCCAGGAACTGAATGAACTGCCAAGCCTCGTCCGGGTGGCCGCTGCCCGCCGGAATCGCAAGGCCCATGCCGCCGTTGGTCGACGCGCTGACGATACCGTCGGTTCCCGGATCGATCGCGATCCCCACCTTGCCGGCTACGGACGATTCGTTCGGGTCGTTGGCGAGGTTGTACATGTACGCCCAGTTCAGCGCGAACGCCGCTTTGCCGCTCGAGAACGTGCCGCGTACGTCTTCTTCGAGGAATTCCCTCGAGTTCGGGTTGCTGAGGCCGTCCTGCAGCGATTGGACCATGAACTCCAACGCTTCGATGTTCTTCGGATCGTTCAACGTCGGCTGGCCGTCCGTCACCAAGTGTCCGCCGAACGACTCCGTGATGGAAGCGAAATCGACCGCGAGCGCCTCCGCCTGCTTCCACGACCAGACGATCGGGTATTCGACGATGTTTTGCT
Organism: Paenibacillus sp.; assembly: GCF_035645195.1. Classification (NCBI taxonomy): domain Bacteria; kingdom Bacillati; phylum Bacillota; class Bacilli; order Caryophanales; family Paenibacillaceae; genus Paenibacillus; species Paenibacillus sp. Next base: position 171,679 of record NZ_DASQNA010000010.1, read on the forward strand.
CTTTGATGATTTTCGCCGCTTCGAGCAGCTCGCCCCATGTCGCCGGAACTTCCGCGATGCCGGCTTGCTCGAGCATTTCTTTGTTGTAGAACAAATATTTCGTATCGTTCAGCCACGGCATGCCGTACAGCTTGCCGCCGTACTCGACTGCGCTGAGGGCTCCTTCGAAAATGTCGGCGCGATCCGCGTCCGGCAGCTTGTCCGTCACTTCCTCGAGAATGCCCGCTTCTACAAACTTCGCCGTCCAAGGCGCGTCGATGAGCGCGACGTCTAAATTGCCGTTCGAGGTAAGGATTTTCGTCTCCAACGACTCGTACGGGACGAACGTATTTTCCACTTTAATGTTCGGGTTCTGCTCCATGAATTGCGCCGTCGCCTCGTTAATGGCGTCTTCGCTGTAACCGGCTTGCTTCATGAAAATCGCGTTCAAGGTAATCGTTTCGCTCCCGCCGGTCGCCTCTTCCCCGGTTCCGCCGGAGCCGCCGCCTCCGCAAGCGGATAACAAACCGACGAGCAGCGCGCCAGACAACATCATTCCTACCGATTTTTTCATGTGAGCACCATCCCTTGTTATTGTTCTTGTATTTGCTGAAAAGCGTAGGCGATGGCGCCGATGGCGCCCGCATCCCCGCCGAGACGGGCGAGTTCGATGGCCGTCTTGTTGGGAGAGCACTCGTCTACTTTTTTCTTGATGCTTTCGATCACCGAGCCGAGCGATTCGGAAACCCCGCCGCCGATAATGACTTTCTCGGGGTTGAGCAGGCTCGCGACGTTAGCGATCGCCGCCGTCATTTCGACGATGAACGATTCCACGATTTCTTTCGTGTCCGGATCCCCTTTTTCATAACGTTCGAAAAGCTCCTCCGCCGTGACCCCATACTTGTTCAGCGCCGTGCCCGACGTCTTGTCCTCGAAGGCGCCGAACTGGTCGGGGCGGGAGACCACGCCTTGGCGAATTTCCTCCGGCGTGATGAAATAGCCGATCTCGCCGGCCATGGATCGATGACCCAGGACGAGCTCGCCGTTCGCGATAATCGCGCCGCCGACGCCGGTGCCGAGCGCGATCAGCACCACGTCGTCCGCGTTATCGCCGGCTCCGCGCCATCTCTCCCCGAGCGCCGCCAGATTGACGTCGTTGCCGAGGAACACGGGGAACGGAAAATGCGGCTCGATTTCCCCTTTCAAGTTGACACCGTGCAGGCCGAGCGCGGGCGAATCGATCAGGACGCCTGTATTCTTGTCGAACGTGCCCGGCACGCCGATGCCCATCGCGATGATGCGCTCCGCGTCGACCGGCGCCTGCGCGATGAAATCTTGAATCGCTTCGATGACGGCCGGAATTTCGAATACCGTCGGACGCTTCTCCTTATGTACGACATTGCCGTCGAGATCGGTCAGCGCCATCAAGATCTTCGTGCCGCCGATGTCGACGCCGACGCCATAGGCCGACTTCGGGTTGAACCCGAGCTTCATCCCTCTTCGCCCGCCTTCGCGGGTCGAATCGCCGAATCCGAGCTCGACGACGAATTTCTTCTCGATGAGATCATCGATAATCAGCGACACGGTCGAGCGGCTTAGATTCAAACGCTTAGCGATCTCCGCCCGCGTAATCGGCTGATGGTTGCGAATTTGCTCGAGGACCAAAGATCGGTTGATGTTTTTGATCAGCTCGAGACTCCCTGTTTTCTTCATCTTGGCCTCCTCGCAACGGTTAGTTTGTTCGGTGTCAAAACTAACTGTTGCGTTAAGTATATTTACACAGGTTTCTTCTGTCAACAACTTTTTGTTTCTCTGTGTTATGTTTTATTACATATGAACCGTGTAACTTTGCAGTTCTCAATCTCCCTTACAACCGAATCTAAACTACACCGCAAAGAAACATGACATCATTCCACACACAACACAACGAGATTGGTCGTGATTTTGTTGTTAACAGGTCGAGATAATGTTCAATTTCATGAAAAGATGACCGGTATAATAGTTCGTAAGATTAAATTTTTACTTTAAGAAGAGACACGAAAGCGGGGAATCTTTTTGTTGAAAAAGAAATTAGAACGTTTGCGTATCTCAGCGACAGGGAGAGGACTTGAAACCGAAAGCGGGAAGCCATTTTTCTGGCTTGCCGATACCGCTTGGACCATCGCCACGGAGCTGCACTGGAAAGATGCGAAGGCCTATTTGGAGGACCGCAAGGAAAAGGGGTTTTCCGTGATTCAGATCGTCGCCCTAGACCCGGAAGCGGATCCGGAGATGCGATCTCCGTGCGGCGAGAAAGCTTTGCTTAGCGATAAGCCTTTGACTCCAAACGCCCGTTATTTCGAATATCTTGATCACGTGATTCAAATGGCGGAAGAACTTGAACTTTATGTATTGTTGTTGCCTGTTTGGGGACAGCTCGTCGTCGGCGAAAATTGGTTTGGAAAAACGTTCGAGAAGATCATAACGGAAGACAATGCCTACGCTTACGGCGCATGGCTCGGCGAAAGATATCGCTCGCAGACCAACATCATATGGGCCTTGGGGGGCGATCGGCATCCCGTTCATCAGGGCGTCGATTATCGCAGGCTGTGGAGGCTCATGGCGGAAGGTCTCGCCAAAGGGGTGCTTGGAAAAGAGCTAAAATGGAATGAAAACGATCCTGCTTGGAGCGATATGCTGATCACTTATCACACAAGCTGCTTCGGCAATCCCCTCCGCTATTCCACTACGGATTATTGGACGGACGAAGACGCCTGGATTCGTTTCAACATGCTCCAATCCGGTCACAACCCTTCCGTACAAAGTTACCTGCAAGTGGAAAAGGACTATTACCGAAAACCTGTTAAACCTGTAATCGACGGGGAACCGAATTACGAAGGAATGCCCATGTCTTTCCCCCTCACGCACCCGTTACAGACTCATGGCGATTGGAATGTAAGGAGAAGGGCTTATTGGTCGCTGTTCGCGGGTTCTTTCGGGCACACCTACGGTCACCACAGCATCTGGCGCTTTGCAAGGAAGAAAGATGATTGGACGCTCCTCGCTTGGCACGAAGCATTGGACCAGCCCGGGGCGCGGCAGATGAAGGTTTTGCGCGATTTCGTTCATTCCCGTCCTTTCCATCGTGCAGAGCCTTGCCAAGGAATGATTCGTCATCCAGCGAATTGCGCCGACGGCTGCTTGGACGATCATAGACAGGCATGTATGGACAGCGAAGGCAGCTTTGCTTGGATCTACTTTACTAGCGGCGGCACGGAACAGGTTGATTTGTCGCGAATGCAGGGATCTCCCCTTCATGCTTGGTGGTTTAACCCTCGCGACGGCAAGTGTTACGATGCAGAAGGCTCTGTATCCGAGAAGCCATTCGCATCTTTCAGCGAGAAGACTGTCGTTGCGTTCACTACGCCGACTTCCGGCAAGGAACAGGATTGGATTCTCGTTCTGGATCATGCAGAAGCCGATTACATCGTACCGGGGAAAAGCGCTGAGATCGTTCGTTCGGAGAATGATGATCAAGCACATACAGAGGTGTTTTTTCCAACGATCCAATAACATCAGTGTGTATGAAAGCGAAAACCCGCTCAGTGAGCGGGTTTTCTGTATTAGTGACGACTTTGGTGCCATCCTAGCGAGCGCTTCGTACTGCTGCTATTTCGTCGATCTCGCTCTTCAGCAACAGATATCTATGTACACTTCTCATAATTGGGACTTTGGTTAAATTGTTTTTATCCACGAAGACCTTCATCTGGTCTTTGGAGAGGCCGAGTATTCCGCCTGCCTCCATGACGGTCAATACGACTTCATTGCTCGTTGCATTAAACGTCTTTTTTACTTTCAGGTTCCAGTCTCCAAATACGTTCATGTCTGTTTCCTCTCTCGTTCCTCATCGATCGGAATACTTCATTATAGCACAACTTGCGTCATAACCCTTAAACTTGAAATTACAATAACGTTCTGTACATCTGGCCGCTGAGACATTCAGCGGCTCTTCTTTATTTTTCAAGCAGGAAAAGACACCCTCATCGGGTGTCTCCTCTGGTAAACCTATGGAGGCTTTTAGTGTCATCACGCAGACGCCCTTCAGTAATTCCTTTTAACAGGTTGAGTTTTTAAATGCGCATAAACCAATCCCGTTATCGTTTGAATAATGAGAAATACAACAACATTATATTCAAGCTTATATCCTCTTTGGTAATGCGTCATTCCCATCCATTCCGAGACCCATTGCATCCCGACAGCGACGATTGTCCAGCCTAAAATATAAATAAGGAGCTTTCTTTTTCCGATATTTAGCATTTCGTAAAAGTTTACAAAAAAGTATCCAAAAGGGGCAAACATAAAATACGTTAACAAATCGGTTAATTCATAGCGATGCGAATCATTAACCCGATAAAAATCCATCATCCCTCCGCCGATTGTAAAGTCAAACAGGGTCGAGCTTGCAAAACCCCATAACAAACCTAGGACCAAGTAACGCTTCGGAACTTTTCTGGGGACCAAGACAACAGCCGCATATGAAATAACCAACATGGCGAGGATATACCATTCGTTCCGATCAAAGTTCTCCCAAAGAATCATGAAGCGTTTACCTCACGATACACTAATTTTCTATACGCCTTCAATAAGCCATAGCCAACGGCAAAGAGAAGCGCGATATGTATAGCTTCATAAAATAAATTCCACCGCTTATACTCTAAAATCCTGTAGAAAAGGAGTACTCCATGTAATGATAGTATGACCGCTATCCCTAATCCTGCTGTGATCAGTGCGACCGCAATCTTCTTCGACTTGAATATGATGTTAATTAAAATAACAAAGAAAATTGGGAACGCAACCGTTCTATATAGAAGATACCCTGTGTACGATAATCCATCCCTCGTTATTTCGACAAGTTTGAACTCTTCTGCAATGACCCACGAAACATGAATTCCAATGGTGAGTATGACCAAATAGAGAAATACATTCTCGATAAACGATAAGCCCTTATCCATGGAGTATAGGATGAGAACGGCCGCCCATGCAGTGACGAACATAATCACAAATCCCAATACTGTCACTCCCACACTAAGATTAGCTTCATCATAACCAATTTTCATTACCTATATACTGCTAAACAAATAGGACACCGCACGGGATAAACGCGAAGAGGCCATCATCCTCTTGCGGATGATGGCCCCATGGTGGAGGCGAGGGGAGTATGGACATGTTCGATTTGAACGGCTGCCGAAGCCAACTCAACGATGACAACCATAGCGGTCCATGTCCATGCCGTGCTCGGTCCGCTCACGCTCCCCTGCGCGCGGCCGAACCCCTTTACCTGGGGGATCGCCTCCCCTCCACGCCTCCACCAACGCAAAAAGGACACCGCTGAGGTGTCCTTCTTCATGGTTGGTGGAGGCGAGGGGAGTATGGACAAGTCGGTTAAACCTGCTCACGAAGCCCATTCGACGATGACAACCACAGCGGTCCATGTCCATGCCGTGCTCGGTCCGCTCACGCTCCCCTGCGCGCGGCCGAACCCCTTTACCTGGGGTATCGCCTCCCCTCCATGCCTCCACCAACGCAAAAAGGACACCGCTGAGGTGTCCTTCTTCATGGTTGGTGGAGGCGAGGGGAGTCGAACCCCTGTCCGAAAATAACGGCACACAAGCTTCTACGAGTGTAGTTACGGTTTTGATGTCATCACGCAGACGCCCCGGAACCGGCTTCGAACGTGATCAGCCTGATTGTCTTCTTCCGTTAGACCCCAGGCGGAGACCTAACGGCGTATCCCACTAAAGGTTAGCCCCTAGTCTAGCACATGGGCGATGCTAGGTAGAAGCTCGAGAGCAGGTTATTAAGCTGCTGCTGCGAAAGAAGGTTGTGCTTTGCCATTTATTATGGCTTTCGCGTTGATAAAGCGGACGCTGCCCCACTACTCGCTACTCATGCTCGAACTATTCCCGTCGAATCCAAAAACGCCCCCGAGATGAAAAGATGAAACTGCCTTACGAAATTCATTATACCACGAATCGGCGGTCGAACCTATGGAGAGTGGTGGAACGGGAACCATGGGAACCAAACCGAACCGAAACGCGAAGCTTCGGAATATCATCATACCAACAGCGAGCCCCGAAATCAAGCGAAGGACGCGCAGAAGGGGCCGCGCCCGCTGCTGCAGGCGCGGCCTCCCGACGTAGCGCTAATCTTTGCGCTTCTTTTTCTTCACGCGCTTCTTCGCCCCGCCGCCGAGCGTAATGCCCGGGGTCAGCTCGGTCGACGCTTCGGCCGCGACGAGCGCGGATGTGCGCGGGCCTTCGTCGGCGCGCGGACCGCTGCGGTTCTTCTTCTTGCCGCCGCCCTTACCGCCGCCGCCGGTCGCACCGAGGCCCGGGCCCGCCGCGAAGCCGCCGCCGAAGCCGTTGCCGCCGCCGCCCGCGCGCGACTTCTTCTTGCCGCCGCCGCGCTTGCCGCCGCCGCCGCCGCCGGTAGGGCCGCCGCTAGCGCCGCCAGTACCGCTGCGCTTCTTGCCGCCCCCGCCGGACTTAAAGCCCCAGAAGTCGGTGCCTCCTTCGGCGGAGCCGCCCGCGGCGTTCTTCGAACCGCGGCTGTTCCGCTCCATCGTGCCTTCCGTCGCGATGACTTTCGCCCGCGGGCCGCGCTTGCCGCGACCGGCGCCGCGCCCCGGCGCGCCGCGATCGACGCGGATGACGCTCGCGCGTCCGCCGGCGCGCGACTTCATATCGACCATCTCGAAGTCGATCGTCCGCTCGTCGATGTTGACCCGCGCGACGCGCACCTTCACCTCGTCGCCGATGCGGTACATCTTCGCCGTCCGTTCGCCGATCAAGGCGAGCTGCATCTCGTGGAAATGGTAATAGTCGTCTGTCAAATCGCTCAGACGCACGAGCCCTTCCACCGTGTTGCCCAGCTCGACGAACATGCCGAACGACGTCACGGACGAAATGATGCCCTCGAACTCTTCGCCGATCTTATCCAGCATGTACTCGGCTTTCTTCAGGGCGTCCGTCTCCCGCTCCGCGTCGACCGCGAGCCGCTCGCGCTCCGAAGATTGCTGCGCGATGTCCGGCATCCGCGACGCCAAATACTCCTGCCGGTGGTCCGCCAGCCCGCCGCCGCCGTTGTTGATCACCTCGCGCATGATTCGGTGAATCACGAGGTCCGGGTACCGGCGAATCGGCGACGTGAAGTGCGAGTAGAACTCCGCCGCCAAGCCGAAGTGGCCGAGCGACTCCGCGTCGTACCGCGCCTGCTTCATCGAACGCAGCATGACCGTGGAGATGACGGTCTCTTCCTTCGTCCCCTTAATCTCCTCAAGCAGCGTCTGGAGCGCGCGCGGATGGACCGTGTTGCCTTTGCCCTTAACCACGTAGCCGAAATTCGTAATGAACTGCATGAAGTGCAGCAGCTTTTCGCTGTCCGGATCTTCGTGGATGCGGTACAGGAACGGCACTTTAAGCCAGTGGAAATGCTCCGCCACCGTCTCGTTCGCCGCCAGCATGAACTCCTCGATCATCATTTCCGCGATCGTCCGAGGGCGCTTCACGATGTCGATCGGCTTGCCTTCCTCGTTGACGATCACCTTCGATTCGGAGAAATCGAAGTCGATGGCGCCGCGCCGCATCCGCTTCTCGCGCAAAATGAGCGCCAGATCGCGCATTTGCCGGAAGAACGGAATAAGCTCCTTATACCGCTCGAGCAGCTCCGGTTCCGGTTCGGCTTCGTCGTCCACCAATTGGTACACGTTCTTATACGTCATCCGCTCCACCGTCTTAATGACGGACGGGAAAATGTCGTGCCGCACGATTTTCCCGGTAGGGTCGATTTCCATTTCGCACGATAACGTCAGACGGTCGACGCGGGGATGCAGCGAGCAGATCCCGTTCGACAGCCGATGCGGCAGCATCGGGATGACCCGGTCGACCAAATAGACCGACGTGCCCCGGTTGAACGCTTCGCGGTCCAACGCGGAGCCTTCGCGCACGTAATAGCCGACGTCCGCGATATGGACGCCGAGCAAGTAATTGCCGTTCTCGAGCATCTCGCAGCTGACCGCGTCGTCGAGGTCCTTCGCGTCCTCGCCGTCGATCGTCACGATCGTGCGGCCGCGCAAGTCGCGGCGGCCCGCCAGCTCTTCCTCGCGGATCGTATCCGGCGCCGCCTCCGCTTCTTCCATCACCTCGGGCGGGAACGCCTCCGGCAAGCCGAATTTGCGGATAATGGACAAAATATCGACGCCCGGGTCGTCCTTATGACCGAGGATTTCGACAACTTCGCCTTCGGCGGCGGCCCGGCCGTCCGGGAACGTCACCAGCTTCACGACGACCTTCTGTCCCGTGACCGCGCCCATGAATTTCTCCCGGGGCACGAACACGTCCTTTTGGATCCGCTTGTCGTCCGGGATGACGAAACCGTACGTTTCGTGATTCTCGAACGTACCGACGATTTGCGAATTCGCCCGCTTCACGATGCGCACGACTTCGCCTTCGAGCTTCGTTCCGTTCGGCCCGCCTCGTCCCGTGACGCGCCCGAGCACGATGTCGTTCTGCATCGCGCCCTTCATGTCATTCAAATGAATATAAATGTCCGGGTGGTCCCGGTCTTCGGGGATGAGAAAGCCAAAGCCCTTCGGATGCGCATGAAGGCGCCCGCGGATCAAATTCATCCGCTCCGGCACGCCGTACCGGTCCGTTCTCGTCCGCACGATCTCGCCTTCGTCTTCCATTTCGTTGAGGAGCTTCACGAGCTCCTTGAACGCTTCCGCGTCCTCTAGGCCGTAATGACTTTCGAGCTCCTGCACGGTGAGCGGCTTATACGCCGTCTCCCGCATAAATTCCAGCAATTCCTGCTTCGTTACCACCATCGATTCACCCCGGCTTCCTTACTCCTATTGTATCCACCAAAGACGCTAGACAAAACAAAAACAGCAGGTTTAGTGTACCTGCTGTATATCGGTCTCATTCGTGTACAGTTTTTCCCTTAGCCGACGACGTAAGCAACGACTACGGTTAAGATAAAGAAACCTACGGCCAGGCCCATCGTGATGCGCTGGAGGAGCAATTCCATGCCGCGCGCCTTTTGCTTGCCGAACAAGTGCTCCGCGCCGCCCGTAATCGCACCGGATAACCCTGCGCTCTTGCCCTTCTGCAGCAGGACGATCGCGATCAACGCGACGGAGAAAATGATGAGCAGTACTTTAAATAACGTTTCCAAAACGGTTCCACCTCCGACGCACAAAACTCACGTATGCTATATAATATCATAACCGCCCCCGGAAGACAAGCCATTTACGTTCCGGCTGCCGCTGCTTGAGCGGTTTGGCGCGAAGCTGAAGAAAATGGCGATCACCGCCGCACTGTTCACGGCGCTTGGGACGGCTTCGGTCGCGGTAGGCTCGGCGAGTTCCTCGTCGGGGTGCTCCTGTTCGCGATCATCACCTATGTATCGAGGGCGTACTCTCAAGAGCTGCGGGTGCGGAAGCACCATGCCGAAGAATTCACGCGATTGTTCGAGTCCAAAATATTCCCGCGCATGGAAGGCCACGGCATCCGGGTCGGCATCATTTGCGAAGCGCTCTTCCTGAAGATCGATTTCCCGGCGCGGGACCGCAAAGATCTCGTGCAAGCGGCCGTCATGCATGACATCGGGAAGCTGCTGCTCCCGCCGCACGTGTTTACGAAGCGAGGCTCCCTTTCGCTGAAGGAAGAGACCGAATACCAATCGCATAGCGAAAAAGGGGCCGACATCGTGCGCACCTTTTTTCTCCGACGCGAACATGTATCCGTGGACCCTGCACCATCACGAGCGGTACGACGGCAAAGGGTACCCGCGGCGGTTGGCCGGACAAGCCATTCCGCTGGGCGCTCGGCTGCTTACGCTCGCGAATCGGCTCGACCATCTGCTCGCTCGGCATGAACAGGACGCCGGCTGAACACGCCGTCCGAAGACGTTCGCGAAGAGGCGGGCTTCCATCAAGAAGCGCTCGACATCGGCCGCGCCTCCATGCTGCGCTCTGGGAGCTCGCTTGGCAAAGGGTTTTCCTTAATTTATCGCTCCGCCGACGAGGTGTCCCTTCATACGTCAACTGAGGGTCTGTACGTACTGCTGACATTCCACAGCCAAGAGGGAGTGCTGCTGATCAATTCTTCCCAACAGCAAAGCAGCGCATAACATGGAAAAGGGCCTCCGCTCATGCTGGAGACCCTTTTCCTTCGCTTTCGTTATCTCTGCTTTTTCCGGCTGCCGAGCACAAATTGCTCGACCGTCCTCCGGTCGTCCTCGCTCAGCTCGCGCCGCAGCCGCTTCGCGAGCTCCGCCTCGATCCGGCGCTCGTCGTCGCCGATCTCCAGCACCAGCTCGGCCAGCGTCCGAAACTCGGTGATTTCCGCCCAGAACGCCTCTGCCTTGACCGGCTGCGAATGCGATTCGATGTACCACTCCGCCGGGTACTCGCGAACGCGATCGATCAACCGAAGCAAATCCACCGCGTCATAATACCGAGGTCCGTCGTAGATGGCGGGACCCAGCGCGTCGCCTAGAAACAGAACGCGTTCCTCGGGGATGTATACAATACTGTGATCGTCCGCATGGACGCCGCCGATATGGTCGATGACGCAGTCGACGCTTCCGAGGTGGAGCGTGACGGAGCGATCGAACGTCATGTCCGGGAGCGCGATCTCGATATCTCGGATTTCGCCGAACTCTTTTTTGATATAGCTCGTGCAAAATTCGATCTCTTCCCCGGTCCGCACCCGCTCGTCGAGCGCCTCGTCCGACCAGTCGAGCCCGACCAGCTTCGCCAGCGCCTCCCGCGTCCGGCGGTGCGCGATGAGCGGCATACGTTCGTACGGGGCGCCGAAGGCGTGATCCCAGTGCCAATGCGTCAACGCCGTCATCGGCTCGCGAACGGCATGCGCCGCCCGCACCGCCTCTCGGAACGCGGAGGCGTGGCGCCGCGAGTTGCCGGCGTCGATGTACAGCGTCCGCTCGTCTCCCAGCACAGCTCCGAGAATCGGCCGATCGACGCTGCCGTCCGCCGGCATGTACGCGAACCTCTTCGTTAATTGTTCCAACATCGTTACGCGACTCCCCTATGTCAGCGGCGAGACGCCGCGTTTTTTCGACCATATCGATTTCTTAGGCGGCGGCAAGAAGTATTGAATCGCCCGTTTTGCGCACCAGAGCGCGAACAGCACGAAGAAGACGCCCCAGAGAATCGCCGGCACGCCGGTGACGCCGGCGAGGTTGGCGGCATCGCCCGCACCCTCCGGCGTCGTCGCGGCCACATACAATATCGTGATGGCGCCGGTCACCGACTCGACGAGCGAGAGGAACGCCAACAGCAGGTAGTACGCCGTTCGAATGAAGGCGATCGGCATGATGAAGGCCAGCGCGTTCAGTCCGATGAAGCCGAGCAGCCACTGCGCGCCGAAGTCGTTGCGCACGAACAGCAGCAGGCAGGCGAGGGCGATGCCCGTCACGATCGCGAGTCCGACGCGGTACTGCCGGTACCGATGCAGGGCGAACAGCATCACGGCGAAGAGCGAGGCGGTCATATAGCCCGACAGCGCCACCGGGATGAGCCGCCAGCCGCTCTGCACGGCCGACAGCGTGACGCCGCTGTGATCCTCGTACAAGTGGATGTACTGCACTTCCCCGGATAACAGCAGCGTCGCAGCCGCATGCCCGAACTCGTGAACCATCGTGTCCATGTTGCGGAAATACGGCGAAAAGGGGAGCCACTCCGCGAGCGCGAAGCATCCCACTAGTAACGCTAGCGTGATGATCCATCGGCCCATGGCGGCTCCCCCTTAGGTAAAGCGGAAATTCTTCAGGTTATAACAGGTTTTGTTGTAACCTGATATTTCTTCTTACTTGAAATTCTTCAGTTATAACAAAACCCCAATCGAAGCACCTTCACAGATGCGCGACCGCGGATTAGCGGTAGGTTTTGTTGCAACCTCGTTCCTTCGTTTTACTTGAAGCTTTTGAGGTTATAGAACGCCTTCTTGCCTGCGTATTGCGCGGCGACGTTCAGGTTGTCTTCGATGCGAAGCAGCTGGTTGTACTTCGCGACGCGGTCCGTACGGGACGGCGCGCCCGTCTTGATTTGACCCGCGTTCGTCGCGACCGCGATGTCGGAGATCGTGCTGTCTTCGGATTCGCCGGAACGGTGCGAGATGACCGCCGTGTAGCCCGCGCGCTTCGCCATTTCGATCGCGTCGAACGTTTCCGTCAGCGTACCGATTTGGTTGACTTTGATAAGGATCGAGTTGCCGATGCCTTCTTCGATACCCTTGGACAGGCGCGTCGTGTTCGTGACGAACAAGTCGTCGCCGACGAGCTGCACTTTGCCGCCGAGGCGTTCCGTCAGCAGCTTCCAGCCTTCCCAGTCGTCTTCGGAGCAGCCGTCTTCGATCGTGATGATCGGGTACTTATCGACCCAAGAAGCGAGCAGGTCGACGAACTCAGCCGGCGTGAACGACTTGCCTTCGCCTTCGAGCTCGTACTTGCCGTTCTTGAAAAATTCCGTGGACGCGACGTCCATGCCGAGGAACATGTCGACGCCCGGCTTATAGCCCGCGCGCTCGATCGCCGCAATGATCGTTTGCAGCGCTTCTTCGTTGGAGCCGAGGTTCGGCGCGAAGCCGCCTTCGTCGCCTACTGCCGTGTTCAAGCCTTTTTCTTTCAAAACGGACTTCAGCGCATGGAACACTTCCGCACCTGCGCGAAGCGCTTCGGCGAACGACGGCGCGCCGACCGGCAGTACCATGAACTCTTGTACGTCGACGTTGTTGTCCGCGTGCGCGCCGCCGTTGACGATGTTCATCATCGGAACCGGCAGCTGCTTCGCGTTGAAGCCGCCGAGGTAGTTGTAGATCGGAATGTCGAGTGCGTCCGCAGCGGCGCGAGCGACCGCCATCGATACCGCGAGAATCGCGTTGGCGCCGAGCTTGCCTTTGTTCGGCGTGCCGTCGAGATCGATCATCGCCTTGTCGATCGCGACTTGCTCGAGCGCGTCGAGGCCGATGATGACCGGAGCGATGACTTCGTTCACGTTCTGAACGGCTTTCAGAACGCCCTTGCCGAGGTAGCGGCTCTTGTCGCCGTCGCGAAGCTCAACGGCTTCGTGCGCGCCCGTGGATGCGCCGGACGGAACGATGGCGCGGCCTTTCGCGCCGGATTCGAGCTTGACTTCGACTTCGACCGTCGGGTTGCCGCGGGAGTCGAGCACTTCGCGTGCGTAAACGTCGGTAATGATCGTCATTAAAAAACACTCCTTATAAAGGTTTATTCTCGTCCGGGCCCGCGAAGACCCGAACGTTTGGCAAACCAAGATTATTTCAGCAGCGAGCTGCCCGTCATCTCTTGCGGCTTCGGCAGGCCGAGCAGCTCGAGGAGCGTCGGCGCGATATCGGCGAGGATGCCGTCGTCGCGGAGCGATACGCCTTCCTTCGTGACGATCAGCGGCACCGGGTTGATCGTGTGCGCCGTGTTGCGCGTGCCGTCTTCGTTCGTGACGACGTCCGCGTTGCCGTGGTCCGCCGTGATAACGGCGACGCCGCCCTTGGCGAGCACCGCTTCGACGACTTTCCCGAGACACTCGTCCGTCGCCTCGACGGCGCGGATCGTCGGCTCGAGGAGGCCCGAGTGCCCGACCATGTCGGGGTTCGCGAAGTTGAGCACGATCGCGTCATGCTTTTCCGCCTCGATCTCGGCGACGCAGGCCGCCGCGACTTCATAGGCGCTCATTTCCGGCTGCAGGTCGTACGTCGCGACTTTCGGCGAATTGATCAGGATGCGCGTTTCGCCCGGCAGCTCGACGTCGCGGCCGCCGCTGAAGAAGAACGTCACGTGCGGATACTTCTCCGTTTCGGCGATGCGCAGCTGCTTGAGGCCGTGCTGGACGAGCACTTCCCCGTAAGTATTATCCAATTCTTTCGGCTTATAAGCAACATACCCGTCGACGCTTTCGCTGAACAGCGTCAGGCAGACGAAGTAAAGGCCCGTCGGCGCCTTGTCGCCGCGGTCGAAACCGCGGAAATCGGCGTTCGTGAACACTTGGGACAGCTGAATGGCGCGGTCCGGACGGAAGTTGAAGAACACGACCGCGTCGCCGCTCTCGACGAGGCCGACCGGCTTGCCGTCTTCGCCGACAATGACCGTAGGCATGACGAACTCGTCGTATACGGATTTCTCGTGCGATTCGATGATCGCCTTCATCGGATCCGTATACGTCGGACCTTCGCCGTACACCATCGCGCGGTACGATTTCTCCGTGCGCTCCCACCGCTTGTCGCGGTCCATCGCATAGTAACGGCCTTGGACGGTCGCGATGCGGCCGATGCCGACTTCGGCGATTTTGTCCTGCAGCATGCCCATGTACTTCTTCGCGCTGTCCGGCGCGACGTCGCGGCCGTCCAGGAACGCATGGATGTATACGTCCTCGAACTGCTCCTTCTTCGCGAGCTCGAGCAGCGCGAACAAGTGGCCGATGTGGCTGTGGACGCCGCCGTCGGAGAGCAAGCCGTACAGGTGCAGCTTCTTGCCGTTCTCTTTCGCGTGGCGCACCGCGCCGACGAGCGTTTGGTTATCGAAAAACTCGTTGTCGCGAATCGACTTCGAGATGCGCGTCAAATCTTGATAAACGGTACGTCCCGCGCCGATATTGAGGTGACCGACCTCGGAGTTGCCCATTTGGCCCTCCGGAAGGCCGACGGCCTCGCCGTGAGCGGTCAACGTCGTATGCGGATACGTGTTCCAGTACCGATCGAAATTCGGTTTGTTCGCCTGTGCGACCGCGTTGCCGTGCAAATCGCCGCGCAGCGCGAAGCCGTCCAGGATGATCAGCGCTACCGGTTTGGGGCGATTCATGCTTTCGCACCTTCCACCAGCGCGATGTAGGAAGCCGGCTGCAAGGATGCGCCGCCGACGAGCGCGCCGTCGATGTCGGACGCGCCGAGGTACTCGCGCACGTTCTCAGGCTTTACGCTGCCGCCGTATTGGATGCGTACTTTCGCCGCCGCTTCGGCGCCGAACGCTTCTGCGACGACCGAGCGGATGTACGCGATGACTTCGTTCGCGTCTTCCGCCGTCGACGATTTGCCTGTGCCGATCGCCCAGATCGGCTCGTACGCGATGACGAGCGAACCGACTTGCTCCGCGCTCAGGCCTTCCAGCGCGCCGAGCGTCTGCACGCGGCACACGTCCTTCGTGCTTCCCGCTTCGCGCTCTTCGAGCTTCTCGCCGACGCATACGATCGGGATGAGGCCGTATTGGAACGCGGCTTTCGTTTTCTTGTTGACCGTCTCGTCGGTTTCCGCGAAATATTGGCGGCGCTCCGAGTGACCGAGGATGACGTATTTCACGCCGAGATCGGCCAGCATCGGGCCGGAAATTTCGCCCGTGAACGCGCCGGACGCTTCCCAGTGCATGTTCTGCGCGCCGACCGCGATGTTCGTGCCCTTCGCCGCTTCGACGAGCGCCGGCAGCGCCGTGAACGGCGCGCAAATGACCGCTTCCACGCCGGACACGTTCGCTACGGCCGACTTCGCTTCCGCGATGAATGCCGCCGCCTCCGCGCCGGTTTTGAACATTTTCCAGTTGCCTGCCACAATCGGGGTTCTGCTCATCGTTCTGCCTCCTTTAGATCATCACGCGATTACTTATCGTTAAGCGCAACAACGCCCGGAAGCGCCTTGCCTTCCATGAACTCGAGCGATGCGCCGCCGCCCGTGGAGATATGATCCATCTTGTCGCCGAGGCCGAATTTCTCGACCGCCGCAGCCGAATCGCCGCCGCCGATAACCGTGTACGCGGACGTCGTCGCGCAAGCTTCCGCGACCGCGCGCGTGCCGTGCGAGAACGGCTCGATTTCGAATACGCCCATCGGTCCGTTCCAGACGACGAGCTTGGAGTTCTTGATCGTCTCCGCGTACAGCTCGCGCGTTTTCGGGCCGATGTCGATGCCTTCCCAGTCGGCCGGGATGCTGTCGATGCCGACGATTTTCGTGTTCGCCGTCGGGCTGAAGTCGTCCGTCACGACGATGTCGACCGGCATGAGGAAGTTCACGCCGCGCTCTTTCGCTTTCGCGAGGAAGCTGAGCGCCACGTCGATTTTCTCGTTGTCTACGAGCGATTTGCCGATTTCATAGCCTTGCGCCTTCAAGAATGTATAAGACAAGCCGCCGCCGATGATGACGTTGTCCGCGATCTCGAGCAGCTTGTTGATGACGTCGATTTTGTCTTTGACCTTCGCGCCGCCGACGATCGCCGTGAACGGGCGATCCGGGTTGAACAGCGCTTTGCCGAGCACCGCCAGCTCCTTCTCCATCAGCAAGCCGGAAACGGCCGGGAGATGGTGCGCGATGCCTTCCGTCGACGCATGCGCGCGGTGCGCCGCGCCGAACGCGTCGTTGACGTACAAGTCCGCGAGCGACGCGAACTGCTTCGCCAGCTCCGGATCGTTCTTCTCTTCGCCTGCGTAGAAGCGGACGTTCTCGAGCAGGAGCACGTCGCCGTTCTGCAGCGCGTCAACCTTCTCCTGCACCGCCGGGCCGACCGCTTCGTCGGCTTTCGCCACCGGCTTGCCGAGCAGCTCGGAAAGGCGCGCCGCGACCGGCGTGAGGCGCATATCTTCTACGACTTGCCCTTTCGGACGGCCGAGGTGACTTGCGAGGATAACCTTCGCGCCGCGCTCGATCAAATATTGAATCGTCGGAACCGTTTCGCGGATGCGCGTATCGTCCGTGATCGCGCCGTTCTCGAGCGGCACGTTAAAGTCTACGCGTACGAACACCTTTTTGCCCGAAACGTCTACGTCTCTTACGCTCTTCTTGTTATAAGCCATAAGTGCTCCCTCCGGAATGTTGGTCTACACCCGCCGAAAGGCGCTCCCGTCGCGAGAACCGGAGCGCCTTCCTTACGTTGCTGTGGGCGTGAGGATTACAGGCCCTTCTTCGCGATGTAGGACGCGAGGTCTACGACGCGGTTGGAGTAACCCCACTCGTTGTCGTACCAGGAAACGACCTTCACCATGTTGCCTTCGACGACCATCGTCGAGAGCGCGTCGATCGTGGAGGAAGCCGGGTCGCCGTTGTAGTCGCTCGATACGAGCGGCTCTTCGGAGTAGTTCATGATGCCCTTCAGCTTGCCGTTCGCCGCTTCTTTGAGGGCGCCGTTGACTTCTTCGACCGTTACGTTGCGGGACACTTCGACGACGAGGTCCGTTACGGACACGTTCGGCGTCGTGACGCGGAACGCCATGCCGTTCAGCTTGCCTTTGAGCTCAGGCAATACGAGGGAAACGGCTTTCGCCGCGCCCGTCGTCGACGGAATGATGTTCTCTGCGGCAGCGCGCGCGCGGCGCAGGTCCTTGTGCGGCAGGTCGAGCACTTGCTGGTCGTTCGTGTAGGAGTGAACCGTCGTCATCATGCCCTTGACGATACCGAAGTTCTCGTGCAGCACCTTCGCGAAAGGAGCCAAGCAGTTCGTCGTGCAAGATGCGTTGGAGATGATCGTGTGCTGCGCCGGGTCGTACTTGTCTTCGTTGACGCCAAGAACGATCGTGATGTCTTCGTTCGTCGCCGGAGCGGAAATGATAACTTTCTTCGCGCCGCCCTTGAGGTGCAGCTCCGCCTTTTCCTTAGCGGTGAAGATACCCGTCGATTCGACGACGATTTCGACGCCTACGCTTGCCCACGGCAGGTTGCCAGGGTCGCGCTCGGAGAATACTTTGACCGACTTGCCGTTAACGATGAGCTCGCCTTCGCCAGCTTCGACCGTAGCGTCGAGCTTGCCGTGCGTCGTGTCGTATTTGAGCAGGTGCGCCAGCGTGTTTACGTCTGTCAAGTCGTTGATCGCAACGATGTCTACATCCGGGTTGTTCAGCGCTGCGCGGAATACGTTCCGCCCGATCCGACCGAAACCGTTAATACCTACTTTCACCATGTGAAAAAACCTCCTAAGAAAAATGGTTTATATCCAGACGCCGATAGCGAGCGTGTGCCCGGGATCTGTTGCGTCAAGAGAACTGTAACATGGCCTGCGCGGCCGCCTCGTCGAGGATGAGCACGTCCTCGTGGCCGTTCTTCAGCACGGCGGCGATCGCTTCGGCTTTGCTCGCGCCGCCGGCGACCGCGATGACGGTCTCCATCTGCTGGATATCCTCCAGCCGGAGGCCGACGGTCGGCATCCGATGGACGACTTCGCCCTTGCGGTTGTAGTAGTAGCCGAACGATTCGGCCACCGCGCCGTTCGTCCGCAGCGACTGAATCGTCGCCGCGTCGACCCTGCGCCGGCGAGCCATCTCATAGGCTTCCCCAATGCCGTGCACGGCGATGCGGGCTTTGCGCACGATTTCCGCGACCTCGCGAATGTGCGGCTCGCTCATCAGCGTCGCGATCGCTTCTTCGCCGACGTCGTCCGGCACGTGCATGAGCCGGTAGCCGCCGCCGGTGCGCTTCGCCATCGTCGCGGCGATCGTGCCGGACTGCAGCTCGACGCGCTCGCCGAGG
Organism: Paenibacillus sp.; assembly: GCF_035645195.1. NCBI lineage: Bacteria > Bacillati > Bacillota > Bacilli > Caryophanales > Paenibacillaceae > Paenibacillus > Paenibacillus sp. The sequence continues at coordinate 190,173 of NZ_DASQNA010000010.1, forward strand.
CCGCCCCTGGCCGGCACGAACAAGGCGCCTCTCAGGCCCGGGGACGCGGTCAGGTGGTCGGCCACCTCGACGATCGTGGAGCCGCCGGTAATCGCGACGACGAGCGGTTCGTCGCCGTCCTCGCGGGCGAGCGCCGCGGCCGCCTTCGCGAGGGCGGCGGCGCCGGCTTTGCCGAGCTCCCGCTTCGCCACCGCGTCGCGGTCCGCGTCGCCGGGGACGACGACGACTTGCCGCAGCCCGTAGATGTCGGCGATCCGCCGCTCCAGCTCGGAGAGGCCGAACCATTCCTTCATCATGGGCTCCATGTCCGCGAGAAGCTTAATGCCGGTCTCGCTGACGCGCATGCCCGACGTTTCGATCTCCAGCAGGCCTTGCTGCTTCAGGAACTCCGTCTCGGCGCGCAGCACTCGCTCCGTCATATCCAGCGCGGCGGCGAGCGTCCGCCGGCCGACCGAGCCGGAATAGCGGATATGCCGCAGGATCGTGTATCTCTTCTTAAGAACGTCTACGACGTCCGGGGCGAGCAGCTTTTGAATTTCGAGAACGGTTCGCACGGCGAACCTCCTCCTCATGGCGCTAAGCTTTTCGCTTTGCGCTCGACGTTTTCCATTGTTTCCGAGTTGCCGCGGGACCAAACCATTCGCCGGCATTTGTCTGGGACTCGATACGTCCCACTCCAACGTTTTGGGTCCCACTGACGTTATTTTACTTCATTGCATGTGAGGTTGCAACTTCTTTCCAACGTTTTTTTCACCCAAAAAATGGTTTGGGCAACCCTCTTGCATTTTGTCTCGCAATATCATATACTTAGTTTCGCTGTCACAAACAGCAACTGCAACAAACAAGCGCCCGTGGTCCAATGGATATGACGCAGGCCTCCGGAGCCTGAGATCGGGGTTCAATTCCCTGCGGGCGCGCCATTACATAACGTTTCCTAAGAGTCTCTGCAGATGCGGGGGCTCTTTTTTATTTCTTCGGGGATTGGTCCCGCTTCCTTTGTACGTGCTCTCTTAACGGCGGAATTGCACCAATTTTAATCGGTCGGTGCGCAAGAGCATAAAAAGTGTGCGGTTTCGGAGGGCGGCAGCGTTGGTGCGGGCATGGGTGGTCGGTCGGGGGCATGGCGGTTGGCGGGAACAGCACAATTTTTTGGCGGTCGGTGCGCAAGAGCACATAAAGTGTGCGGTTCCGGCGCTTGGCAGCGTTGGTGCGGGCATGGGCGGTCGGTCGGGGGCATGGAGGTCGGCTGGAACAGCACAAATTTTTGGCGGTTGGCGCGTAAAAGCTCAAAAAGTGTGCGGTTTCGGCGGGCAGCTGCGTTCGAGCGGACTCCAGCGGCAGTCGCGAATACGGCGGGCGGCGGGAACAGCACAAATTTTGTTCGGTCGGCGCGCAAGAGCTCAAAAAGTGTGCAGTTCCGGCGCTCGGCAGCGTTGGTGCGTGCATGGGCGGTCGGTCGGGGGCATGGCGGTTGGCGGGAACAGCACAAATTTTTGGCGGTCGGCGCGGAAGAGCACAAAATCTGAACGATCCGCAGGCGGGCGGCTCATTCTCCACGCGCAAAAAACTCCTTTGTCCAAACGGACAAAGGAGTTTTTCGTTTCGCCGCTCGTTACTTCGAGATCAGCACTCTCGCGGCCGAGCGGTCCGGCGCTTCGCCGACGACGCGAATCGTCAGCCCGTACTGCGGCAGCAGCCTGCCCGCGTCCGGAATCGCCGGATTCATATACGAATCGGTGTCCCGGAACACAGGGTTAAAGCTCGTATTCGTGTCTTCCACCGTCGCGCCGTAAATCGCCGTATAATCAATATGCATCTTCTCGCCCTTCGCGAGGCCGAACGCGGCGTCGTGCATCTGGAAGCGGGTCGACGCCACCAACCCGTCGCTCCACTTCACGACTTTCTGGTCCGCGTCGACGAGGCCGAGATAGCCTTGTCCCGGATGTATCCCCGTCCAGTTGTCGGTGTACGCCTCGTCCACGTACCACACGAGCAGTCCCGGATCGAACGACATGAGGCTCGCGCCGCGCAGAATGCGTCCGAGGCCCCGGTCTACGCCGTTATGCGATCGCCACTCGAGCAAATAATAATGCTCTGCGGTAAACGTGCCCGTGTCGATCGTAAAGCCGTTGAGCTCGAACGCCGAAGGCGTCGTCTCCGCGCCGTCGGCCAGCGTAACAGCACCGTCGACGGCGACCGCGATGTCGTCGATGTACCAGCCCGCCTCCGATACGGCGACGTCCGTCCAATAGTTGAAGCGGAGCTCGATCGATTGGCCCGCATATGCCGACAGGTCGAACACGCCGTCGACCCAACCGTCGGAATAACCGGTAATGCCGTGGCCTGGGTTCTGATCGTACAGGTCTTCGGTCGTCGTCAAATTGCCCGGCACCGTCTCCCACGAGCCGCCGGGGACGCGTACCTGTACGGAACCGAAATCCCACTGCTCTTCGATCTGATACCACGTCTTGAACGTCAGCACGGCGCTGGAGGCACCCGTTAAATCAAGCGTCGTTGTCATCGAATGGTCGAATTCGTCGCCGCGTCCGCTGAAGTATTCGTACTGACCGCTGTACGGCGTGTTGACCGTGACGGATTTCTCCGGCAGGTCGATGCGCACCGCGTCGTTCCGCGCTCCTTTCGTCACCGCTTCGTCGAGCTCCGCGATCAGGCCGTCCGCCGGAATGTCGTTCATGTGCACCGTCGAGCCCGACAGCCAGTTGCCGCCGTGATTCGCTTGGAGGAATTCCTTCGACCATGCGCTGAAGCCGGTCGGTTCGGTGCCCGGCACCGCGCCGGCCCAAGAGCCGCTCGACATGATCGACCAGTACGAAACCGGCTCGCCTTGTCCGGAATAAATCGTGTCGTATTCGTCCGGAAGGCCGAGGTCGTGCCCGTATTCGTGAGCGAACACGCCCGCCGCGCCGTCCGCCGGTTGAATCGTGTAGTCGTAGGCGCCCATCAAGCCGCCCCAATACGGCACGCCCGCGGTCGTACCGGGCAGCGTCGTCACGTAGCCGAGGTTGGAGCGATGCGACCAGACCGCGTCGCCCCCGAGGGCGCCGCCGCCCGCCTCTTCCCCGACCGAGGAATGCACGATCATCAGGTGATCGATCAGGCCGTCCGGCTCCCGCACGTTGCCGTCGCCGTCCAAATCGTAGCGGTCCTCTTGGTCGTACGAGGCCAGATCGACCGCCGGATCTGCCGCCGCCGCGAGCAGCGCTTCGCGAACGAGCGCGCGCGGATTCGCGTCATTGTCGTTCGGACCGGGGTAATTCGCCCCGTAATACGCAGCCGGCTGGCTCGCCATGTACCAGCCCGCGACCTCGCCTTCGACGGTATAGCTGCCGCCCGATTGCGCTTCGTAGAACTGCTTCATGGAGACCAGCGTCTCGCCGTTCGGTCCGACATAGCCGTTCTCGCCGAAAATCATATCCTCATAGTGCGACTTCATATACTCGTCGTAGTACATGTCGGTCTCTTCCGGCGTGATGCCGTTCGCCGGGTAATCCGGGTACTCGATCAAGAGCACGAGCACGCGGTCCGTACGCACTTCGCCGTTCCACGGCACCGGCTGCGCCGGGTCGACGGTCTCCTTCTTCGTCGGGCCCAAATGGTTCCCGCCGCTCCGGTACAGCCCGTTCGAAAGCAGCTTCTCCTGCATCGCCTGCTCCCGCTTCCGCTCGTAGCCGCGCAGCTGCCCGTCCGCGCCGGCGGCTTCGATCGACGCGGATTTCGCCTGCAGGTACGACCGCACCGCTTCGGCCGCCTCGGCCGGCGTCGCGTTCGCGGACAGCTTGCCGCTCGCCTTGAGCATGCGGACCAAACGATCCTCGTTCGCGATCGCGAGGTCGAACGCGCCCGATGCGGACGACAGCGGCGGCAACGAGCCCTTCGGCGGCAACGACGACGGAGTGCCGGATGCCGACGGCATGGCGGAGGCGACGGCCGATCCGAAGCCGAGCGTCAGCGCCATCGCAGCGGAAAGTAGTGTCTTACGATTCATAAGTTCCCTCCTAAACATTAGTAGAGTCACCGTTGAAACATTCGTGGTTTGCGGGCGATCTCCTCCATCGGATTTTGTCGAAAATGTAAATTAGTTCCAAAGACCTAAATGCCGCCCTCTCCTCGAACGCCGCGCATGAAAAAGATCCGCCCCAACGACAAAAAGGCCGCACCGAACCGAGCGGATGCCGCCTTTTGACCAATTTTGACTTTCGATTCAGATTGAAGTATGATGTTCTTGGTAACACTAGATCAGAATGGATGATCGGAGGATGAAGCGAACATGAACATGAATTTGGTTCCTATGGTCGTGGAACAGACGAACCGCGGCGAGCGTGCTTATGATATTTACTCCCGTTTGTTGAAGGACCGCATTATTTTCCTCGGAACGCCGGTGAACGACGTCGTCGCGAACAGCATTATCGCGCAGCTGTTGTTCCTTGCGGCCGACGATCCGGAGAAGGATATCAGCCTCTACATCAACAGCCCCGGCGGCTCGATCACTGCGGGCATGGCCATTTACGATACGATGCAATTCATCAAGCCGGACGTCTCGACGATTTGCGTCGGCATGGCGGCGTCCATGGGCGCTTTCCTGCTCGCGGCCGGCGCGAAGGGCAAGCGCTACTCGCTCCCGAACGGCGAAGTGATGATCCACCAGCCGCTCGGCGGCGCCGAAGGCCAAGCGTCCGACATCGAAATTCGCGCGAAGCGGATTTTGAAAATGCGCGACAAGCTCAACCGTATCCTGGCCGAACGGACCGGACAGCCGCTCGAGCGCATCGAGAAGGACACGGACCGCGACTACTTTATGACCGCCGAGGAAGCGAAGGAATACGGCCTCGTCGACAAGGTCATCGAGAAAGTTCAATAATCGCTTCACCCTATCCACAATCGAGTAGGAGAGGGCGGCAAGCCCTCGACCTCTCACACCACCGTACATGCGGGTCCGCATACGGCGGTTCCTAAAGGTTAACGAATCTCAAGATAACGAAAAGTCAGACTCAATAGCCCTTGGTCGTTCCAGAAGG
>NZ_DASQNA010000011.1 GCF_035645195.1 Paenibacillus sp.
CTTGGCGGAAACATCACTTAGGTTTGGTGGTAATGGCGGAAGGGAACCACGCGTACCCATCCCGAACACGAACGTTAAGCCTTCCAGCGCCGATGGTACTTGGACCGCAGGGTCCCGGGAGAGTAGGACGCCGCCAAGCCTAACAAATTTTAATCATTAGGGCCTTTAGCTCAGCTGGTTAGAGCGCACCCCTGATAAGGGTGAGGTCGGTGGTTCGAGTCCACTAAGGCCCACCATAACAACCTCATAATCTTGGGCCCATAGCTCAGCTGGGAGAGCGCCTGCCTTGCAAGCAGGAGGTCAGCGGTTCGATCCCGCTTGGGTCCACCAATAACATTCCCTGATAGCTCAGTCGGTAGAGCACTCGACTGTTAATCGAGTTGTCGCAGGTTCGAGTCCTGCTCGGGGAGCCATGTGGCGGCGTAGCTCAGCTGGCTAGAGCGTACGGTTCATACCCGTGAGGTCGGGGGTTCGATCCCCTCTGCCGCTACTTAATACGGCCCGTTGGTCAAGGGGTTAAGACACCTCCCTTTCACGGAGGTAACAGGGGTTCGAATCCCCTACGGGTCACCATAAAACATGGGCGCTTAGCTCAGCTGGGAGAGCATCTGCCTTACAAGCAGAGGGTCGGCGGTTCGATCCCGTCAGCGCCCACCATGTTACTGCGGAGCCGTGGTGTAGAGGCCTAACATGCCTGCCTGTCACGCAGGAGACCGCGGGTTCGAATCCCGTCGGCTCCGCCATTATTCATGAGCCATTAGCTCAGTCGGTAGAGCACCTGACTTTTAATCAGGGTGTCGAAGGTTCGAGTCCTTCATGGCTCACTTTTTCAACAATATCATGCGGTTGTGGTGGAATGGCAGACACGCTATCTTGAGGGGGTAGTGGGCGTACGCTCGTGGAGGTTCGAGTCCTCTCAACCGCACCATACAATTTCATACGCGGTCGTGGCGGAATGGCAGACGCGCTAGATTCAGGTTCTAGTGGGGTAACACCCGTGGAGGTTCGACTCCTCTCGACCGCACTTATTTGCCACGCGGACGTGGCTCAGTGGTAGAGCATCGCCTTGCCAAGGCGAGGGTCGTGGGTTCGAATCCCATCGTCCGCTCCATAATTTCATATGTGCCCTTAGCTCAGCCGGATAGAGCGTTTGACTACGAATCAAAAGGTCGGGAGTTCGAATCTCTCAGGGCACGCCATTTCTTGATCTGTTAGCTCAGCTGGGAGAGCACCATCTTGACAGGGTGGGGGTCAGTGGTTCGAGCCCACTACAGATCATATAACACGAAAGCTCTTGCCGCATGCGCAAGAGCTTTTTGCATATCGTCCATGTTCCTCCGCCAAATCCGTGAATCGGACGGTAGGAACATTAATAATTGCGCCGGATAAATCAGAGAGGCCCATTGTGCTCATAAAATGGAAAGCGTTCTCTTAAGGGAAAAGAAGAGGCGAGGGGGTTCCGAAAAGGAAGTTCCGTAATGCTCATAATCTAGGGGATCTTTCCGTTTCCTTCTGCTTCAGCAGGATTGGCCGCGTTCGTCCTAAAGGTAGTCAAAATTTCCTCATCCATGTCTAAATATTGAACGATGTTAACGATGTCGACGCGAATCTTTTGATGCGGTTCCTTATACATGGTATATTCTCTCCTATAGCTTCAACCATAATAGCTGACCGTTCGATGTTATATTTTTATCCGACTTGACTTTATGCGCAGCAAGAACGGTCTTCGAAAGAGAGAGGAAGTTTCTTGCGAAGCAGACGCGACGTGAGCGGCGTTTCAGGAATGGGAGGCATTGTCTGTAAGCGTCTACTACAATTTAACACACATAAAATATTCGTGGAAAACGGCAAACGAATGGATATTCCTTCTTATTTCAAGAGGAATTCCTTATTCTCCGCAATACCTTGCCCGCTTTTTATTAATATTCATTTTTAGAATATTTACCAAATGGATACGATATAAAATCATATGGTGGACTCTAGGGGTGAACCAATGAGCAAACTGATTGGCGAACGAATAAAAATGCGGAGGAAAGAACTGGGCTATAAACAGGCGGCTGTAGCCAAAGAGCTCGGAATTACGCAAGGGAATTACAGTAAGATCGAGAACGGAATGATAAAAATTAACGCTGCGGATCTGCAAAAGTTGGCGAACATCTTGCAGATCAGCCCGTTGTTTCTCATGGAGACGGAGGATGAGCTCAACACCTTCGCAGAAGATACGATGTATCAGGTAATCCAAATGTATGGCGATAACAGGTTCAAAGAAGTACTTGAAATGGTTCAGCGAGTTCGTCAGACGGATGCGTTTCGGAATGAACGCGATTTCATCCGGCTCCTAATTTGGGAGGCGCGCACCCTCAATATGGTAGGAAACGTAGACGAAGCAATCGAGATCTTAGAAGATGTCGTAAAAAATAAAATGCATTTGTTGAATCGCGTGGATCAGGCGACAGCGTATTTATCGTTTGCCACGGCACAATATAACTTTACTCTAGTGTACCCCGATTATCCGGAAGTCGTGGATCGGCTTAAGCTCGCTGCGTCCTATGCAATGAAAGCAGAGGATGTGTTTAGACCCTACAAAGATATCTCGTTAAGGTTTTATAACAATGCTCTTTTGATTATCGGACTCATATGGAGCGCCTTAACGGCCAAGACGGGCAAAGTAACGGATTTCCGCGAAGGGGAGCAATACCTTTTGAAAACGCTCGAGCTGGCGAATGAGACGCTGGAGTGGACGGTAGCGACGAAAGGCGACGTTTATGTCGCCCGAGCGGAAAATCATTTCGTCTTCCAGGATGCCGAAGCGGCAATCCGGTTTACTCGCAGAGCGATCCGCTATTATCGAATCGCGAATTACGTAGCAGGTCAAATGAACGCTTTCGTTAACTTGGGGAAGTATTATACATTCCTCAATCAACCGCACCAAGCGAAAATATGTTGGGATCGAGCATACGCCCTCGCTCTGAAACACCCTTCATCCGTGTTGCCCGATATCCGGAATGAGCTGGAGAAGCTAGGGTACTCGCTTCCAACAACTTAACGTAGTGTCTAGCTTGAAACCAAGCTCTTGCGTGCCTGCGCAAGGGCTTTTCTTTATGCCCGCAGCGTTGTCCCCTATTCTACCGAAGGGCCGTCCATTTTATAAGCGAATGTAAAATCGCCGTTTCTCTTTCGCTATACCAACATATGGTAGTAGTAGAGGAGCGGAGGTGAAAGCAATGGGGAAACAATCGCTGCGCATCGCGATGATTTGCACGGAAATGCTGCCGGTTCCGCCGATTCGCGGCGGCGCCGTTCAAATATTGATTCAGGGTGCGGCGTCCTATCTCAGCAAGAAACATAGAGTTACGATTTATAGTATTTCGGATCCGGACTTAGCCGATCGGGAATTCGTCGACGGGATCGAATACGTGCGTTTGCCGGCGGACGGTTACGAATACCGCGTCGGGATGGAGCTGGCAAGGCTTCGGAAAACGAAGCTCCTGTACGACGTCATCCATGTATTCAACAGGCCGCGCAACGTGCTGATTTACAAATCGGCCATGCCGGAAAGTCGCTTCGTGCTGAGCCTTCATAACGAAATGTACCGCGACGGTAAAATTTCGTTAGAGTTGGGGCGCTTAACGATCCGCGCGTTAGATCGCATCATGAGCATCAGCGATTATATCGGAAGAACGATCGCGGCCCGGTTTCCGGCTGCGAGGCGAAAGTTGAGAACGGTGTACTCCGGGATCGACCTTGAGCGATACGCGCCCGCATGGACGGAAGCAGGGCAAGCTCTTCGCGATCAAATGCGTAAGAAGTACGGTTTAGAAGGCAAAAAAGTCGTTTTGTTCGTCGGCCGCTTGAGTGCGGTCAAAGGCCCTGACGTCCTGATTCGCGGCATGGAGCCGATTTTCGCCAAATATCCGGAATCGGTTCTCGTCATTGTCGGCAGCAAATGGTTTCACGACGAAAAGATCGATGAATTCGGCGCTAGACTTCGGCGGCTGGCAGAACCGTTCGGGGACCGGATCCGCTTTACCGGGTTCGTTCCGCCGGATCGCCTTCCCGAAGCGTTCTTGCTAGGCGACGTATTCGTCTGCAGCTCGCAGTGGCAGGAGCCGCTGGCTCGAGTCCATTACGAGGCGATGGGCGCCGGTTTGCCGGTCGTCACGACGAATCGGGGCGGCAACGGCGAAATCATTTCGCACATGACGAACGGCTGGTTGATTGATGATTATACGAATCCGAACGCGTTTACCGAGGCGATCGACGCTTTGTTCGGCCAGCCCGAGGAGGCGCTTCGGATGGCCAAGGCGGGACGGGCTTTCGTCGAGAACGATTTCGGCTTCGAACACGCGGCTGCCCGGTTGGAACAGTTGTACCGGGAAGCGCTTCGCCGAAAAAAAACGAAGCATTAAAAAGGAGGGGTCGACATGGACCCGACGATGTCGCAAGTCGTCAAGCGCGTGATGGCGCACTATCCCGTCGAGATTAAACAAATCTACTTGCTTTCTTTCAAGGGGAAGAAGGCGGTATGGTCCGTGGATACGGATCAAGGCGAGTTGATCGTGAAGAAGGTGCCTTTCGCACCGAAGGACATCGGATTCATGATTCATGCGATCGATTATTTGCGCGAGAGAGGCGTTCACACCCCGGCGGTTTGGAAAACGACGAACGATCAGGGCTTCGTAACGGTGGATGGGGAACATTTCGTCGTATTCGAGGCGGTTCGGGGACGATCCCCGGAATACAAGATCGAGGGGGAGCTGCGGTTGATCATGAGGGGGATGGCAGCTTTCCACCAAGCATCCCGGGGGATCGAATCGCCGACGGGCGAATTCCCTTCCATGCTGCTCAACGAGTGGGAGAAGGACATGACGGTCCGATTGGGGCGGTTGGAAACTTGGAAAGCGGAAGTGACGCACAGGGGGCCGCAAGGCGAATTCGACCGACTGTTCTTGGATCACGTCGACGTCTTCTTGTCGGACGGACGGAAAGCGATCGCGCTGCTCGCCGCCAGCGGGTTCGAACGATGGCTGGAGCAAACAAGAGCTGCGAAAACGTTATGTCACCAAGATTTCGCGGCAGGCAACCTCGCCATCGGCGACGACGGATTGCTTTATGTTTACGACATGGACTCGCTGACGGTGGACGTGCCCATCCGGGATTTGCGTAAAATTTTGAACAAGGTGATGAAGAAAGATTGCGCTTGGTCGCTTGAACGAATGCTGTTCATGCTTCGGTCGTACCAAGAGGTGCATGCGCTGACGGACAATCACTATCGTTCCCTGACGGCCGACCTGCTGTTTCCGCACTTGTTTTACGGTCAAGTCTCCAAGTATTACGAGCGTCGCGAGCCGAACTGGACCGAGCGCAAGCATATCGAACGGCTGAACGAAATGATCGCCACCGAGCACAGCAAACGGGACGTCCTCGAGGCGTTCTTGAATCGGCTCGGGGAGGTGGTCGGCCATGGGTGACGTCACCGGCTACGACAGCGCGCCGGATGTCGCGTTGGGGCTGCAACTGATGGCGGAGCATTACCCGCAGATGCGGACGATCTCTGCCGAGGTCATCCAAGGCGGAGGCATTAAGACGCTATGGAAACTAGATACGTCCCAGGGCGTCTTCTGCTTGAAACGAATTCGCAAATCGATTCCCATCGTCGATTTCACGACCGCCGCGCAAATGTATTTGCGGAGGAAAGGCGCGCTCGTCGCCGATATCGTGCCGACGAAGTCCGGAAAGCCTTACTTCGTCCACGAGGGCTACGCGCTCGTGCTTTACGGTTGGATCGAAGGAACGGATTTGGATATGGAAGAAGAAGCGGAACACTTGGAGCACGGCATGGCAGCGTTGGGACGGTTTCACCGGCTGAGCCGGGGCTTCGTTCCGCCGCAAGCCGGCGAGACGTACGATCGTATGGGCGCCTGGCCGGCGCATTATGCCGGAATGGTCGCCAATTTGAAAGCTTGGAAACAGTCGGCATCGTCCGAAGCGGAACCCGATGAGTTTTGCAGCCTATTCTTGACCGGCGTCGATCGCGCGATTCGGTGGGGGGAGCTGGCGATCGACCTGCTTGCGCGTTCCTGCTACGCGAGTTGGGTTGCCGAGATCGGCGCGTATGGGTACATGTGCCACCAAGATTACGGCAAAGGCAATGCGCTGCTCACCGAACGCGGGGTATATGTGCTCGATCTGGACAATCTCGCCTACGACATACCGCTGCGCGACGTCCGTAAATTGATCGCGAAACGGATGGAGGAGCTGGGCACGTGGGATGCGGACGAAATCGACCGGTGGGTTCGCGTATACGGCGCTGAATTCCCTCTGACGCCTGAACAGGTGCAAGTGTTGTATATCGACCTTCTGTTTCCTCATCATTACTATGGGATTTGCAAGAACGCATTCGAAAAAGGAAAGCCGGGCGTGGCCAAAAAGTTAGGTAAAAGCATGCGGTTCGAGGAAGGGAAGGTTCCGGTGCTTGAACGGCTCCTGCAAGTTTCGTTAGAGGGAGGTGATCCGGAATGAAGCTGGAAGAAGAGTTCGTCGGGCGGACGGCGCATTTCGCCGAGCTGCTCCGCACCGTGGCCGATCGTCTGGAGGCGGAACATTTTACGATTCGGGGGCTGCCCGTGGCGCTCCCGGACGCTGACATGGAATACAAAATCAGTTACAAACGCGACGCCGGCGGTTACAAGCTTACGATCGGCATTGAATGGATCGGCGAGTAATGTCGAGAGCACCCACCCTCCCAGGGCTGGGTGCTCGTTTTGTCTCACGATCGGGGATACTCCCTTCGTGTGGCGGTTATGCTAACGAAGGATCTCGTTCTGGGTAGTCGGCGCATGGAACAAATCAAGCTTATGCTTCGTCTACTGTGGAAAGGAGTTGAAGAAGCATGAGAAAACGCGTTGCGTTGTTGGCGCTGCTGTTCGTTCTAGCCCTGACGTCCGCCTGCGGAGGCGGGGGCGGCGGGACGGCTGCGGAACCGCCAGCGGATAATCCGGCCGCGGAGCCGGAACCTTCCGAGGCGAAGGCTCTGGACAGGGGGTACGTCGTTAAGAAGGAAGCCGGGCGGTGGTTGGTGACCGCTTACGTCGAACAGGACGCAGGTCCGCGTATCGACGCGTTTTCGTTTGAGGTCAACGGGGAGACGGCGCTGCAAACCGAAGACGGCCAATCGCTCGGGGAGGACGACATCCAAGTCGGCGACCAAATCGAGGTGTGGCATACCGGACCGATCCAAGAATCGTATCCGGCGCAAGCGGTCGCTTCGAAAATCGTCGTTCATCCGGACGAGGAAACGGCCGCGGCAGAGGGAACGATCGATCGTACGGCCGCCGTTCAAGCCGCCCTGAGCGCTCAAGCGGAAACGAGCGGAGTGTGGAGCGTGAAGGCTGCCGCGCGGAATGCGGAGAGCGCCCGTTGGGATGTGGAGCTGGTTCGTCAAGAAGCCGTCGACCAACCTGTGTCTCTCAAAATCGACGCGAAAAGCGGCGAGATCGTCAAACCCGTGGCGGAGAACGCAGCGTTCCGCGTGTACGCCCCTGCCCCGAGCACGGAGGCGGATTCGGGCTTTATCGTGGAAGGCGAGGCCCGCGTATTCGAGGCGGCGTTCAGCTGGACGCTGGAGGACGGGCATGCGATTTTGGCCGAAGGACATGAGATGGCTTCGGCAGGCGCGCCCGCTTGGGGATCGTTCCGCTTCAAGGTGAACTATGAGCATGCGCAGCAGCCGAACATGATGCTAGTGCTCTTCGTTCACAGCGCCAAGGACGGGAGCGTGGAGCAAGAACTCGTCATTCCGTTGAAGGTGCCGGAGGGCCGAATTAAATACACGACGGAATAAGTACAGCCCTTGCCGCCGCAAGGGCTGATTTCCTCGCCCAGCATCTACCATTTGATTTACGGGCAACATCCGTGCTATATTGTTCTTCCGGCCGCGAGAGCGGCGGCGGCGAGCAAGAGGCCGAGGCGACGGTAAGAAATTACCAGTTGCAATGAGATGTCCGAATATGATATATTCAAATTCCGGTCGCGAAAAGCGCATCGGACAAGCAAAAAGGCAACACAAGCTTGCTCCTTGAAAACTGAACAACGAGCGCATACGCGCTGTGAGCAATCACAGCAAAGTTTTAAAGCTAGCTTGTAATGAGCATAGACGAACTACCCTTTTTGGAGAGTTTGATCCTGGCTCAGGACGAACGCTGG
>NZ_DASQNA010000012.1 GCF_035645195.1 Paenibacillus sp.
TCCAAATGCAATCGAATAGCCTCCACCTTTACCTCATGTGAATAGGATTTGAACGATTGTCCTTTCTTCGCCATAAAAAACACCCCTTAGAATTCATCGGATAAACCAGGGGTTTTCTCCAATGTCCATTCTAAGGGGTGCACTTCAACCCGGGAGGGGCGCTTTTCGATGGAGTTACGCTTCGACGACCCAGCCGGTCGTGTTCGCGTCGACCTTCACCGCATAGGCGCCGTCGGCGCCGCGCGTCACGGTGACGTCCAGACGGCCGTCGCCGAGCCGCATGCGGCGCACGCGCAGCGTCGTCATGCCGTCCGGCAGCGTCGGCGCCAACGTCACGCGGCGGCGTGCCGCGTCGAGCGCGAGACCGAGCATCGCCTGCACGAACGTGAGCGGCGTCGCGGCCGCCCACGCCTGCGGCGAGCATGCGACCGGATAGCGCACCGGCTTGCCGCGCTCCGCGGAGTAGCCGCAGAACAGCTCCGGCAATCGGTAATTCTCAAAGAAGGCGCTCGCCGCGAGCAGCCCTTCCATGACCGTCCTCGCCTCGTCGCGGAACCCTTGCGCGCTGAGGCCGAGCAGGCACATCGAGTTGTCGTGCGGCCAAATGCTGCCGTTATGGTAGCTCATCGGGTTGTATCCCGTTTCGCCTTCGGCCATCGTCCGGATGCCGTAGCCGCTGAACAGCGCCGGCGACACGAGCTTGCGCGCGACCGCCGCCGCCCGCTCCGGCTTCATCATGCCGGACATGAGCGCGTGGCCCGGATTCGACGTCACCGATTCCACCTGCCTGCCGGCTTCGTCGAGCGCGATCGCGTAGAACGCATCGTCCTCCATCCAGAATTTCGCTTCGAACCGCTCGCGCAGCGTTTCGGCCTCGGCGTCGAGCCGTTCCGCCCAAGCTGCCCAGTCGTCGGCGCCGGAGGCGTCCCGAAGCGCGCCGAGCAGCTCCGCGAGAGTCCGCTTCGCTTGGTACACGTAGCCCTGCACCTCGACAAGCGCGATCGGCGCCTTGGCGTACTCGCCGCTGCGGTGCACGACCGAGTTGCCGGAATCTTTCCAGCCTTGGTTCGCGATGCCCTTGGACGATTCCTGGAAATACGCCACGAAGCCGCTGCCGTCGCGGTCGCCGTACTCGTCGATCCACTGGAGCGCCCGGCGAATGTGCGGCAGCATGTCGCGCAGCAGCGCGGAATCGCCGGTCCACTTCACGTATTCGCCGATCAGGACGAGGAACAGCGGCGTCGCGTCGATACTCCCGTAATACGGGTTGAACGGGATTTGGTTCGTGTTCGCGAGCTCTCCGCTGCGCAGCTCGTGCATAATTTTGCCCGGCTGCTCGTCGCGCCAGCCGTCGACCTTCTCCCCTTGGAAGCGCGCCATCGTCAAAATCGTCCCCCGCGCGATGTCCGGATGGATCGGCAGCATCTGCAGCGCGGCGATCAAGCTGTCGCGGCCGAACGGCACGGCGAACCACGGCAAGCCCGCGACCGGGAATCGCCCGTAGCCGAGATCCGTCAGCAGAACGCGAATGTCCTGCAGCCCGCGGTGGTACAGCTTATCGAACAGCGGCAGGTCGCTCTCGACGGCCGTCGAGTCGCGCTCCCATTCCGCGTAGGAAGCTTCAAGCCGCTCGATCGCCGTCTCCCGCGGCACGAGGTTCGGCTCTTCGTCGCCGGTGACCGGCACGATCGCGAACTCGATGATCTGCGATGCCCCCGCTTCGAGCTCGAGACGGTACGTCGCTTCCACGCCCGCGTCGCCCGCCTTGATTCCGCTCGGCTCTTCGGCCCAACGCACGAGCAGCTTGCGCTTCACGTCGTCTTTGCCGGCGTAGCCGATTTGGAAGCCGCCGTCGATCATCGCAACGCCCGTCTTCTCGCCGACTTCGCCGTTCTGAAAACCGCGCACGATGAACATGTCGCGGAAATCGGCGTCGAACAGCAGCGACAGCTCGAACGATTCCCGCTGCGGGTTGAAGTTCGTCGCTTTCACCGTTTCGTACAAGACGTCCTGATAAATAAACCGCGTCCGCTCGATTTCGATCGATTCCGGCCAGAGCGTCATCTCTCCGTTCGCGTCTTCCGTCTTCGGATTCGTCAGCACGATCGTCGACACATAGTTTTGATCCGCCTCGGACGACAGCATGTTGAGCGGATAGCCGTTGATTTTCAGCTCGAACCGGCTCAGGAACCGAGTATCCTTCGTATACAGGCCGTGCCCGTAATTGCGTTCGTCGATGTTGCCGGCCAAATCGGTCAGCAAAAACAAATCGTTTTCCTTAATGACTCTGTAATCCATGATGTCCCCTCGTTTTTCGCCGTATTGATTATCCCTTGACCCCGCTCGAAGCGACGCTCTGCTGCACCTGCTCCTGAACGAACAAGTAAATGAGAATGCCCGGCAGGACGATCATCGTGAGCGCCGCGAACATATAGGTGTAGTTATACGAGAACGCCTCGTTGAAGAACGCCAACGCGACCGGCAGCGTCCGGTTGTGTTGGCTCGACGTGAGCACCAGCGCGTAGAAATATTCGTTCCAGTTGTTCAGGAACATCAGAATGCCGGCCGTCGCCAAACCGGATTTCGCCAGCGGCAGGTTGACGCTCCAGAAAATCCGCCAGAAGCCTGCGCCGTCGATGCGCGCCGCCTCGTCGAGATCCTTCGGAATCGACAGGAACGTCACGCGCAGAATGAACAGCGCGAGCGCCATGCCGAACGAAGCGTACACGAGAATGAGGCCGGCCTTCGTATCGTACAGATTCAGTTTCATGATGATCGTGAAAATCGGCTGCGCCCGAGCGTAGCCCGGGACGAGCAGCGTGATCGTACAGAGAATGAACAAGAAGCTTTTGCCGAAAAAGTCGAACTTCGCGAACGCGTAGGCCGCCAGCGCGTAGATGAACACCGCGATCGCCGTCGAGACGGTCGCGATCAGCAGCGAGTTTTGGAAATACACCAAGAAATTGTACTGCGTGAAGACATCCACGTACGCCCCGAAGCTAAAGGACGTCGGCAGCGCGAACGGGTCGCCCAAAATCGCTTTATTCGTCTTAAACGAAGACAGCACGACCCAAAGAATCGGGAACAGAGAAACGACGACCGTAAACAGCATGACCGCATAGGAGAACAGGAGCCCCGTCCATCGCGTCGTTCTGGTATTCATGTCCGTATGCCCCCTCCTAGTACGATTTCTCGTTCAATTTCATCATCCGGTTGACGAGCAGCATGACTCCCATGCCGAGCACGATCATGACGGTCGCGGCCGCGTTGGCGTAGCCGTACTCGTAATTGACGATGCCCTCGTACAGCATGAGCGTGATGTTGTATGTCTCGTTGCCCGGTCCGCCGCCGGACGTGAGCGCCACTTCCTCGAAGCCCGCGATCCGCGCCGTGACGGACAGGATGATGCCCGTGCCGATCGCGTTCTTGACGAGCGGCAGGTTGATGTACCGCGTGACCTGCCACGAATTCGCGCCGTCGAGCAGCGCCGCTTCGTGCACTTCCTTCGGGATCGCCATGAGGTCGTTATACACGATCAGCGTGACGTACACGGCATAAAACATCCACGTGAACGCGACTGCGAAGAACGCCGCCGGCATTTCGAAGAACCATTTCACGTGGAAATCGGCGAAGCCGATCGCGCGCACCAAGTTGTTGATGACGCCGATGTCGTCGTTGAAGATGATCTTGTAAATCATCGCCCACGCGGCGGCCGAAATGACCATCGGGATCATAAACACCGCCCGGACGAACCGCCAGCCGAAATGGCCTTTGTACAGCACGAACGCGACCAGCGTGCCGAACCCGACGTGCACCGTGGCGGCGATCAGCGACCAGAGCAGCAGGTTTCTCATCGCGATGACGAACGTATTATCGTAAGTGATCAACATCACGTAGTTTTCGATGCCGTTGAATACGGGCGCGCCGAAGCCGTCCCAATCCGTAAAGCCCGTCACGAACACGGTCGCGATCGGTACGACGTAGAAAAACGCGAGTACAAGGACGGTAGGCAACAAGAACAGCGCGAGCCACCATTTCGTTCCCTTTTCCTTCATCTCCTGTCACCTCTTTGCGAAAAGCAGAGCCTTCCGCCGCGAAGGGCGGAAGGCGTTCTGCGAATTATTTGAATTTGCTTGCCTTTTGCGTCAACGTTTCCGCGAATTTCTCCGGCGTGAGCGTGCCGTTCGCGAGAAGCGGCAAATTTTGCGCGAATTCGGTGCTTGCGATCGCGTCCGGCCATGCGTTGCCGAACGATTGCGCGATGATCTTCAGGTCGCTGGATACCGATTGATTCATTCCCGCGAGAATCGGGTTCAGCTTCGACTCGAAGTCCGCGGACGTCGTCAGGTTCGGCGCTTGGCCGCCTTCGGCGATCATGTACGCTTCCAGCTCTTCCGGCGAATTGATGAACTCGAGGAACGCGAGCGCCGCTTGCGTTTCTTCTTCCTTCAACCCTTTCGGAATCCACCAGGAGAATTCCGCCGTCGTCGCGAGGCCTACGCCGCCCGGGTACAGGGACGCGCCGACCTTCTTCTCGAAACCTTCCGGCGCTTTCGTCGTATCCGAGAAGTCGCCGACCATCCATGTGCCGTTGGCGATGATCGCGGCGCGCTCGTTCAGGAAGTTGTTCGCGGCGTCGGCGTATGCGGCGCCGATCGCGTTGCCCGTCGTGTAGTTTTGCAGCCACTTCTGCGTTTCCGCGAACGCTTTGATCCAGAGCGGATCGTTGTAATTCGTGATTTTGTCCGCGCGGTCGCTCTTCAGCACGTCGGCGCCGCCCGGCTCGGCCGCCATGAACGCGGACGCGAGCAGCATCGTCGTCCACGCGTTCTCGCCCGTCATGAGGGAGAGCGGCGTGAAGCCCGCTGCCTGAAGCTGCTTCAGCGCTTCTTCGAATTCCGCGAACGTCATCTGCGCGATCGGCTTCGTGATACCCGCTTTCTCGAACATTTCTTTGTTGTAGAACAAGCCGATCGGGCGAATGACGGACAGCGGCATCGTGTAAATTTTGCCGTCCCGCGTGTTATAGGCGACGGAGTCTTCGATCAATTGCTTGCTGAGCTCCGGCTTCGAGTCGAGCCAAGGCTTCAAATCGTAAATTTGATCGCGCTTGATCAGCTCTTCAATGAACTGCGTGTCGCCGCCTTCGATCAGCGCCGGAAGCTTGTTTTGCTGCCACAGCAGCTTGATTTTCTCCTTGTAGGCGTCGTTCGGCACTTCTTCGATGCGGATTTCGTACTGGCCGTCGTATTTCGCGTTGAAACGCTCTACCTGCGGCAGGAAAAACTTCCCGCCGACGTTCTGCCCTGCTTTATAATGCGGGATGTTCAGCACCACTTCTTGCTTCGGCGTTTCCGCTCCCGTTTGGCCGTCCGCGTTTCCTTCCCCGTTCGCCGCGCCGTTGTTGCCGCCGCCGCACGCCGTCAACACGAGCGCCAAAGACATGCTAAGCGCTCCAATCGCTTTGAATCTCTTTTTCATCTGAACTGCCTCCCCGTATGATATCGTTTGTATTGCTTTATATTTAAAGTTTCCCTTAAGGAAGCCTTAAACCATGTATGGAATTTCGCAAAAAGCGAAGCGCGGACGACCAAAACGTTTTGGTTTCTGCTTAAAAAAATAGGTCGGATGCGCGCCGCCGGATAAAATTTTGAAAGCGATTGCAACGAGGGGCGAAGCGTCCCGCGCTCGACGTTTCCGGCCGCCGCAAGATTACGCTCTTGCAGCGGCGGTGCTGCCGCGGACGATCAGGCTGCTGTTCAGCACGACTTTGTGCTTCACTTCCCGGCCCTCCAGCATGTCGATGATTAACTGCGCTGCTTGATACCCAAGATCGTAGCGCTCCTGGCGGATCGTCGTCAGCGACGGCGAGCAGTAAGAGGCTATGGAAATATCGTCGTATCCGACGACGGATAGATCGCCCGGCACGGTGCGGCCCATGAGTTCCGCCGCTTTCAGCGCCCCGAGCGCCATCAGGTCGCTGGCGCAGAACACGGCGGTAACGTCGGGATGACGTTCGAGCATCGCCCTCGTCGCTTCCGCGCCGCCCTCCTCGGAAAACCGGCCGTCCGCCACCAAATCCGGCTCGTAGACGATGCCGGCCTCCTGCAGCCCCAGCATGTAGCCTGACAGCCGTTCGTGGCTGACCGCCGCTTCGCTGTAGCCGTTGATCATCGCGATGCGGCGATGGCCGAGCTCGACCAGGTGTCGAACCGCGTCTCTAGCGCCGTACACGTTGTCGGTGGTGACGTGGCCGACGCGATCGCCGGCGACCGGAATATCGATCAGCACGCAAGGGAAATGCGGTTGATCGACGACTTCCTTCAAATACGGGTCGTTCATCTTCAGCCCTTGCAGGATGGCGCCGTCCACGGCGCGCTCCCGGCATAAATCGGAGTACGATTTCTTCATCTGTTTGTTCGGATTCGTGCTGAACAGCAAAATATCGTAGTTCAGCTCGCTCGCGCGGTCGTTGATGCCGCAGAGCACTTCGAACGCGAACGCGTCCTTCGCATTCGACCGTTTGATCTCCGATAAAATGACGCCGATCGTGTTCGTGCGTTTCAGCACGAGGCTCTGCGCCTGCGCGTTCGGCCGGTAAGACATCTCCTCCGCCAGCTTCTTAATGCGGTTTCGCGTTTTTTCGCTGACGTCGGAATACCCGTTCAACGCCCGGGAGACGGTCGTAATCGAGACGCCTGCCGCCTTTGCCAAGTCTTTTATGTTGGTCATGATCGCCTCTCCCGCTTCCAAAACGTTTTGGACATTTTTGATTATATATCTCCCTGCGAATGATTGCAAGCGGTTTACCGAAAACGTTTTAGATTTTCGTCGCCGCATGCTTCAGGCCGCGGCCGCAAGGCGAAACAGCTCCTGCAGCACGCCTTCCCAATGCCGCCTCATCGCCTCCCGAAGATAGACGTCCTCCAGCATTTCTTGATGGACGGCAACCGTCGTCCGGCCGGCGGCGGCCGGCGAGAGGTACCACTGCAGCCGCGACGGCGTGTCCCAGTCCGGACGCTTCCACGTCAGCCGCAGCTTCGTCGGCGGTTCGACGACCGTCAAGCGGCAGGCGACGCCTTCGGGCGACGCGAACGCGAAGCCGCGCTCCAGCCGAATTTCCGGCACGCTTCCGATCCACAGCGCCAGCCCCTCGGGCGACAGGAGCGCGTCCCATAAGGCGGCCCGATCGGCCGAAGCCGTCCGCCGCACGCCGATTTGGACGCCGGCGTCCTTCGTGACGCCGACGGGGATACGGCCGAGCTTCTGCCCGTACAACAGCGCCGCCCATTCCGCCCACGCCTCCGCAACCGGCCGCGCATCGAGAATGTGGCTTTTCAATCCGTCGTGCGACCACTGAGGGTCCGCCGTCCGATCGAGCCATTCGACCCATTGCTCCCAAGCCCATCCCGTTTCTCGTTCGATATCCCGTTTGAACGCGGCGCTTACCATGGCAACCTCCGTTATGACTTTATTACTCCAACCCTATTATAGTAAAAACTTCCTTCGAATTCAGTAACCGCCGCGGCCCGAAGTACATTCGAAGGTGCGGCAGCAAGCGAAAAAGAGCCCCGCTCGGACGAGCGGAACTCTTTCGCTTGGGCTCCGGGAGCCTCTATGTTATGGAGACGGGATGATCAGCTTTTGGTTCGGGAAAATCAAATTCGGATTGCTCAGCTTATTCAACTGCGCGATCGCGGACCACGAGACGCCGTATGTACGGCCGATCGCATAGAGCGTGTCGCCCTTCTTGACGACGTACTCGACATGCCCGCCGGACGCCGCGGGCGCTCCGGCGTTCGAAGCTGCGCCGCTTGCCGCCGCTCCGCCCGCGCTGCCGACGATGCGGCCTTCCGTCTTCGCCGCCGCAGCGCCTTGCGCTTTAAGATGTTCGACCACCGCTTCGTCGAGCGCCGGATAATGCCCGGTCACGGCGTTGTCCGCGAACATCGCGTACTCGTCGCCGCCGGCGGCGATGAAGTCGTTCGTCGCAAGGACGTACGTCCGGTTCGGATCAATCGGCGCGCCGTTCACCGTAACGGAGGTTACCTTCTGGCCCTTCGGCTTCGATGCGTCGATCGTGTAGCTTAGGCCGCTCACGTGCGGGAACGCGCCTTTCGGCTCCGGATAGTCGCCCGCGCCGTGCTGCAGCGCGGCGACGATTTCCGCGCCGGTGGCGTTGAGCGTAACGATGTAGTTGCCGAACGGCAGCACCGTAATGACCTCGCCCTTCGTAATGTCGCCCGCGTCGATCGAGGCGCGAATGCCGCCGCCGTTCGTCAGCGCGATGTCCGCGCCGGTCACCGACCGCATCGCGTCCGTAATCAGATTGCCGAGGTTCGACTCTCCGGCGCGCACAATTTCGCGCTCGCCGTCGAGCTTGACCGCCGTACGGCCGACGACTTCGCCCAGCACATCGTCCTGAGACGCTTGGATCGACTCGATGAGGCTCGTCACCTGCGCGTCCGGCGCGGCGTTCGCCATCTCTTCCGCCGAAATCAGCTTCGACGTCTTGTCCGTCAGTTCGCCGTTCTCGAACGTCAGCGTGACGACGCCGGCGTTTTTCAAATATTCCCCGGTTTGCACCACGAGCGTGTCCTTAATCGTCTCCTGCATCACTTGATGGCTGTGCCCGTCGATGATGACGTCGATGCCGTCCACCTGCTCGGCCACCTTGTCGGTCGTATCCGCGCTCGCTTCGTCCATGCCGAGATGATTCAATGCGATAATGACGTCCGTTTGATCTTTCAGCGCATCGACCTGCTTCCGCGCTTCGGCGACCGGATCGCCGAACGTAATGCCTTCTACGTTTTTCGGGTGCGTTTTGTAAGCCGTCTCCGGCGTCGACAAACCGAAAATACCGATGCGCACGCCGTCGATCTCAATGATCGTATTCCCTTCGAGCACGTCCGCTCCCGCCTTGTCGACGTTGGCGCCGAGAACCGGGAAGTCGGCCATGCCGGCGAGCTCGAGCAGCCGCTCCGTGCCGTAGTTGAAGTCATGGTTGCCCGCCGTCAACGCGTCGAAGCCCATCTCGTTCATGATTTGCACGATGCTCTCGCCGCGAACGAGCGTCGAGAACGTTTGGCCGTGGAACGTGTCGCCCGCATCCAGCAGCAGCGTATTCGGGTTCGCCGCGCTGAGCTGCTTCACGAGCGTCGCCAGCTTCGCGTAGCCCATGCCCGCACTGGAGCCTTCGAAGACGCGGGAGTGGATGTCGTTCACGTGCACGAGCTGAATCGTCGTGTTCTTCGGCTCGAGCTCGTACACCGCGATCGTGCCGCTCACTTCGTGCGCCGCGAGCAGCAGCGCGTTCCCCGTCGGGCTGTCGACGGCCGGCACGAACGTCAAGCCCTCCGGCGCGACGTCGCCGCCCGGCGTCTCCGACGCGAAATTCCGGCTGTTATAATACTTCACGAATTCCGGCTGCGACGGATTCGACAGGTCGTATACCATGATGCCGCCGAGCCGCTCCAGTCCGATGAACGCATACGGCACGCCGCCGACGATGCCGGTCGCCGCCGCTTCCGGCTCCGCGCCTTTGTCGTCGCTGCGGTTATCGAGATTGTTTTCTTCGTTGTCGCTGTTGAAAAATTCAGGCGCCGCTTCCTGCGCAATTCGCTCGAACTCGCCGGCGCTGTCGTACACGAGGCTCATGTCGGAGGCGTCCCAAATCGAGAACGAGCGGCCGCCGAAGCCGTAAATCGCCTCGTACTTGCCGTCTTCGTTCTTCGGCGCGGACGTCGTCGTTTTGAGCCGCCCGAGCTGGTCCTCGCCGAACAGCCCGTTCTTCACGAGCTCGTCCAGCTGCGCTTGCGAGTATCCCTCGTACAAGTCGGCGCTCAGCGCGTAGTCGTCCGCGAGGTCCGCGACGCGCTCTTCTTCGGAGTAGCCGTCGTAATCGGCGGAATCGCCTTCGTTCGGCGTAATGAGGTAGTCCTTGCCGCCGATCCGAACGAGCGACATTCCGTCCGGCATGTACATGCCGAGCACCGGCCAATTCCGAATGTCGATCTTATCGTCCTTATCCGAGGCGTCCAGTTTGTTGTCCCCGGCGGACCAATCCTTATAGCCGAGGCCGGTCACCGAAGCGAATTTCTTCCCTTCGACGTCGAGCGTCGCAATCGCGTTGCTCTCCTGCAGCGCGACGTACGCCGTACGGCTGTCCGGGGCGACGACGATGTACTCCGGCTCCATGTTTTGCTCAAGCGTATGCTCCGGGTTCGACTTGCGCACGTCGCCTTCGATCGGAACGCCCGCGAAGCCAAGCGTCGTCGCCTGCGCGTTCGCGACGCCCGCGGACAGGTCGATGATCGAGACGCTGCCTTCCGGATTGATCGTGTAGTCGTCGTTCGGCTCGCCCTCGTTCGCCGTCAGCGCCTTCGCGCCGTCCGGCGTGAACGTCACCATATCCGGCAGGGCGCCGACTTGGACGTGGTGAATGTACTCCCCGTCCCCGTTCAGGAACACGACGTAGCCGGGATCCGTCTTCGGGTCCGCCGTCACCGACACGGCGATGACGTCGGCCGTCGGGCTCTTGGCCACGCTCGTGATATCGTCGATGTTCGTCAGTCCCGCATGAAGCTCGTCCAGCGCGATGCGCTTCGCGCGCGGCAGCGCGCGCACGCCTTCGCCTTCGCCGCTCAGCGGGGCCAAATCGATCATATCCAGCGCCTTATCCGCGCCGTTGACGGAATACATGCGTTGGCGCCGCGGGTCGTACGCGACGATCTCCGTGCCGCCTTCCGCGAACTCCGCGCCGCTCGAATAGCGGGCGATCAGCCGCATCGACAGCTCGTCCGACGCGCCGTAATCGAGCGGCGCGCTTTCCGCTGCGCTCGCCGCCGGCACGACGGTCGAACCGATCGCGGCCGCGGCCAACATCGAAATCAAAGTCCGTTTGACCTTCCTCTTCACTCGGGGCTCCTCCTCAGTGGTACCAATTTCCTACTCGTCCCACTCATTGTAGAGGAAGTTTGTTAAGTTCATATTTTCATCGTATTGAGGAATTGTAAAAATCGCCCGCCAATAGAAAAACTTCGCCCCCGCTCTTCGCGGCGGACGAAGCTTTTTCAGAAATACCAAAATCCTCCGTACGGCCCGAACGCGAACGCCAGCACGATCAGCAGCAGAAGCAGCACGAGCCATGCCGCGCCTTCCGCGTCGTACGGCGTCGCGCGAGCGATTCCTTTGACCGACGCCATCCTCGCATCGCCCTCCCCTCGCCGAGCGTTCGAATCTCCCGACGATGCATTATATGATCGTCTCCCGCGAGGAGCATGGGCCGGCGCCGATTGCGGGGACAGAGGCGGAAACGGGCGCAGCGAAAAAGGGGACGCGGCTGCGTCCCCTTCCGTCGCTCACCGCTGCGTCGGCAGCGGCTCGTACGTTCTCGCGTGCGCGATGGCGTGCGCAATCAAGAACAATAAGTAATAGATCGGGACGGAGTAGTAATACTGCCACCCCGTCATGACGTAAAAGCCGGCCCAGACGAACAGCGGCTCCCCGACGAAGCCGTTGAACAGCCCGAAGATCAGCCCCTTCCAATGCTTCGACATCCGCGGCTTCCACTGCAGCAGCAGCATCGTGACGACCGGAAGGGCGGCGAAATTGAAGGGCAAATAGGCGGGCATCGTCGGCGTCAGCTTGCCGGAATAGTACCAGAGCCCGACCGACACGCCGATATAGTCGAGGAACAAAGAGATTAGCATCATGAACGTTCCGGCATACAGCAGCCTCTGCGTGCTGGCCTTCGGCCGCACCCAAAACCACAGTACCCACGACGCTACACCGAGGAAAAGGGAGATCCACCAGTCCCATTCCAGGAACGTATGGTGGTACCAAAGATCGAAGAACCGCTCGTGCACTTCTTGGAATGCGTCGTATATTTCCCCGGTTTGCTCTATTTTTTCGCGTTTGTCCACGTCGACACCTCATCGATGAACGGATAAGGATATCGTTGCCATACGGGCCTCGCGCTATTCCGCCGCGCGGCGCGCCGGCGGGGCGTTCAGACGGCCCCGGCCCGCCGAATCCAGGCCGCCCAAGCCGCGGCGAGCCGCGGATCGAACTGGCGTCCGGCCTCCGCCAAAATCTCGTTCAGCGCTTCCTCCGTCGACCTCTTCCCTTTGTACGCCTGCTCGCTCGTCATGACGTCGAACGCGTCCGCGATGGCGACCAGCCGGGAGAAGTACGGAATCTGCTCCTCGGCCAAGCCGTACGGATAACCTCCGCCGTCCCACCGCTCGTGCAGCCCGAGTATCGCTTCCGCAAGCGCCCACTCGCCGATCGAGGAAGCCATGCGGTACCCGATTTCGCTGTGGCTTTTGACGATTTCCCATTCCTCTTCGTTCAGCGGGCCCTCCTTCAGCAGCACGTCGGCCGGCAGCGCCAAATAGCCGACGTCGTGCAGCCGGACAAGGGATTGCAGCAGGTCCATATCCGGCGAGCCGTGGACGAAGCCGAGCTCCGCCGCGAACCGAACCACCAGATCGTGCAGCCGGTCCAAATGATCCTTGCGCTGCACCCTTTTCGCGAGCAGCGCGTCCGTCACGCTTCGCATCATGTCGATGCGCACGCGTTTGCTCTCCAGCAGTTTGTTCTTATACATCTGCTTCTCGGCGACCGCGAACGCGCCCGACCACGACTCGCCGGCGCGCTCCAGCGTCGCCCCGCCGATCGCCATGCTGAGCCGGACGGGCTCCGCTTCCGCCGCGTCGCAGGCCGCTTTCAGGCGCGACGCCAGCTCGGCGCACGCCGCGGCGCTCGTGCGCGGCAGCAGGGCGACGAACTCGTCGCCGCCCCACCGCCCGATCACGGCGTCGCCGCCGAACGTCGCCCGCAGCAGCTCCGCGCTCCGGACGAGCAGGCGGTCGCCCGCGCGATGGCCGAACACGTCGTTCGCCAGCTTCAGGCCGTTCAAATCGACGACCATCAAGCTCGCCGGGAGCTGCTCCGGCGCGAGCGGCTGCTCCATCATCGGCTCAAGGACGCTTCGGTTGTACAGCGACGTGAGCGTATCACGCGAGCTCAAATACCGAATGCGCTCCTCCGACGCCTTCCGTTCGGATACGTCGGTGACGACGAGCAGCAGCAGCCGCTCGTTCGTCGTTTCGTCCTTGATCGGCTGAAATTCAAGCACGACGCTCTTGTCGCCGATGTCCGCATTGGCCGGCAGCGAGGCGATCGTCTTCTCGAGCTTCGCCGCCGCGGCGCGCGGCGCGAACGCCGCCGCGAGCCGCTTGCGCAGCGCTTTCCGCTCGTTGTCCCGATCGCCGAGCAGCAGCTCGGTCACATCGACGCCCGCAGGGCTCCGTCCGAAAATGCGGATGCACTCTTGGCTGAACTGCCTGTT
The DNA here is from genome assembly GCF_035645195.1 of Paenibacillus sp. NCBI lineage: Bacteria > Bacillati > Bacillota > Bacilli > Caryophanales > Paenibacillaceae > Paenibacillus > Paenibacillus sp. Next base: position 13,355 of record NZ_DASQNA010000012.1, read on the forward strand.
GACGCGAAGACTTTTGCCGAACGTCAGGAAGCCTTGCTTCGCGTGGTCCAGCAAGCTTTTGATATCGTTCTCCCGCCGTTTCAGCATGACGCCCTGCGCGTCGCTGATCGCGGATATTTTTTTCGTCAGCTTGTAAAGCTTCTCGTATTCGGCCAGCAGCTCCTCGTAACGAGCGGCCAGCTCGTCGCCGGTCAGGTCCGGCCGTCTCGGGTCGATGCGGCTCCGGGTCAGCACGTCGGTTTCATGCTGGTAGAGCTCCTCGATATCCCCGTGCTTCTTCATTCGTCTCTCCTCCGTCTTGGACGCGGGCGGATCCGTTACCCCGCGGCGCCGATGCGGAACGACAGCACCGTGATGTCGTCGCGCTGCCGCTCCCCTTGCATATACGTTTCGAGGGCTCCGATCATCTCGGCACGCTGCTGCGCCGGGGGCAGCCCGCGAATGTCCGACAGCAATCGCTCATATCGCTTCTTGCCGAACGAATAGTTCCGCTCCCCGCCGTTCTGGTCGAAAAAGCCGTCCGTCGACATATAAATCCGCGCGTCCCCGCCCGGGATCTCGTGGTTCGTGTACCGGTAATCCGCCGGCGTTCGGCGGTAGCCGACGCCTTTGCGGTCGCCCTTCCAGGACGCGATCCCGCCTTCGTCCTGCCGGTACAGCAGGCAGGACGCTCCCGCGAACGTGACATCGTTCGCGGGGCCGACGGCGCATAATCCGATCGCCGCGCCGTCATCGATCAGTCCTTCCTCGTCGCCTTGGCGCAGCGTCTCTTTCATCAGCTTGTGGAGCCGCTCCAGAATGTCCGCCGGGGTTTGCGCGCCGTCCTCGTCCGCGTCGACGATCCGGTCCAGCGTCGACACCGCGAGCATCGCCATGAACGCGCCCGGCACGCCGTGCCCGGTGCAGTCGCCCACGGCGACGAGCGTCCGCTCGCCCTGCCGCCGCACCCAATAGAAGTCCCCGCCGACGACGTCCCGCGGCCGCCAAATGACGAACGGCTCCGGCAGCGTGACGTTCAGCTCGCTTTCCTTCGGCAGCACCGACTGCTGCAGCAACAGCGCATAGCTGATGCTGTCGAGCATTTCTTGATTGCGCTCCGACAGCTCCTTCGTCCGGGCTTCGACTTGGGCTTCCAGCCTTCGATTCAGCTCCACCGCGCGTTTGTACGGGTTGGCGAGCTTGCGCGACACGTAGAAAAACACGAATACGACCGCCAGCAGCGTCGCCGCCGCGGCGAACATCGCGTTCCAGCGAATCGTTCGCAAAAAACCGATCGTCTCGCTCCGCTCCACCTCGACGAGCAGCTGCAGCTCCGTCGTCTGCAGCGGATACCGAATGAGGTCGACCCGTCCGCGCCCTTGCGCTTCGTAATCCGTTACGTACGGCTCGCCGCCATAATGCTCGGTGACGTCCCGGTAAGCTTCGTTCGGCAGAACGTCGCGGATGTTCTTGCCGTTATGCTCGGCGTCGTCCGACAAATAAATGTCGCCCGCGCCGTCGACCAGCCATAAGTTGATCCCTTGCCCGTCCTTGTAGGAGGCGAACTCAGCGGACAGCTCGTCGAGCTTCATGGCGACGCCGACGATGCCGAGCGGACGATGAACGTCGTCGCCGGCCAGTACGTTCACGAACGCGTACGTATCGCCGAGCTGTTTATTGTAGTCGAAATCGAATGCTGCCTTCTCCCCGGCTTTCACCGTTTCGAAAAACCACGTGTCGTCGGGGTCGTTCCTGTCGACCGTTTCGAGCAGCCGGCCTTCTTGGTTCCAATAGTGGCCGTTCTCGACGTTCACGATGAACGTGGTGCTGTACCCCAGCTCCTTGTGCACATACGCGGTCCGTTCATGAACCATGCGGCCGAGCCGCTCGTCCCGCTCCCCGCTCGCCAGCCATGCCAATACCGCCGGATCGCTCGCCAGCGCCAGCGACGTCTCCATCGCGCGCCCGAGCTTGCCGTCCGCTTTGGCGGAGATCGAGCTCGCCAGCGTATGCAGATCGCGGGTTTTCAGCTTGTTCACGGCTTCCCGCTCGGTGAACGCGTACACGAACGATCCGATCAGCACGATCGACAGCACGATCAACCCGCTCGCCAGCATGACGACCCGTTTGACGCCGGAATCCCAGCCCGCGTCGAACGTCCCCCCCGGCCGGGCGGCGGCGCCGGCGTCTTCCTCCCGCGTCACGCTGGGTCGCCTTTCGGCACGATGTCGAACGGCAGGCTGAGGTCCTCCTTGAATTCTTCGGCGCACTCGAGCTCTGTTTCGTTATCCTCGTTGTAAAACCACAGCACCTTGACTTGCTTTCCGGCCAGGAACGCGTCGTTCAGCTTCTCCAGCATCATCATGAAGCACTTCGTGCTGCTGGTGTTGATGTACGGCAAATGCAGCTCGATCGAGACGGTCGTTTCGGAAGTTACTTGTTCCAAATATTCGTCCAGCCAGGAAAGGAGAGGTTCGTAAAATTTAAAGGCGTTCTCCGGATACGACTGACCCGTAATCGACAGCACGCCCGCGTCGGGATCGAATCGGACCTCAGGCGTGCTTTTGGTCGGTTCTACTTGTAATGTTTTCATATGTACACCCCTATACGATGGCCTTCAGCGTGAAGAAGGAAAGTCGTTCGTTATGGCCCACGATCGAATATTCGAGCGGCGCGGACGCCTTCCTCGCCATATCGATCATGCCGAGGCCCGCTCCGGTCGCTCCCGGATCGGGTTCCGCTCTCAGCTTCGCTTTGTACAGTGCTTTCAGCTCTGTTTTGTCCAGACGGACCAACTCGTCCAGCGCCGCCTTCAGCGCGGCGGCGTCCTCGTTTTCGATCAAGTTGCCGGAACAAACGTAACTGCCGCTCTCCGTCTTGCCGATCGTCACGATGCTGGACTGCAGCAGCGTTTCGTAATGCGGGCTCGCCATTTTCATGGCGTAATAATTTTTAATGTTTTGCGTCTGTTCGATAAACAACGAGAAAATGTTGAAGATTTCGTTCTTCGGCCGATCTTCCGCCTCCAAGTACGTTTTGACCGCTTCCCCGTATTCCACGATCAACGTTTGAGTCAGCTTGCCGGAGAAACAAATCAAAATGCCGCGCGAGCGCAGCATTTGCTGGACCTCAAGCAGTTCGTTCATCATTCGGCGCTTCAATCCCCTAACTCAAAAAAAGTTTAATTCTTTTCTAATAAATTCGACATGATTTGCCATGTTCCTGCCCTCTGTTTTGCGGCGGGTGACGAATGATGTCAACAACGCCCTATGGACGCACGGCCGAACATATGCGATCATTGTCTTTGCATCGAGATGACCTCGGAGTAGTAAAATATACTATTTGTGGAAAGGGTGATCCGGTTGTTCGGAAAAATTGCCGCGGATGCGCTGGGCCTCAGCGACGTCGGGAAAGTGATCGCGCCGAAGGATTTCGATAAAGTCGATTCCGACGATTACGTCATGCACGAAGACGGAGAGAAAATTTACTTTATTATCAAATCCAAAAAGGACGAATATTGCTTTACCAATTTGGCGCTGATTCATTTGGACGGCGACAGCGCCGTCAGCAAGAAACGGATGCTGAAGCGGTACAATTACGCGAACCACGAAATTACGGGCGTATATTTGGAAACGGCGGGCACGGTCGATCTCGACGTGGAAATCAAATTCACGATCGGCAGCACGGCGTTCTCGATCGACGTCGACAAGCGGCAGCTCGAAGCCGTGAAGGACTTGTACAAAGCGCTGATGCGCATTTCGGAGATCGTCTCCTCCAACGATACGCTGTTCGACTACGCGCAGCTAAGCGTGCAGATCGCGAAGGAATCGTTGGGACGCATCGGGTCGCAGGGTTCTTCCCCCGTGGAGCAGTTCAACGCCATCAACGAGTCCGCGTACCAATGGCTGAAGACGAAGCACTCGGAGCTGAAGATCAAAGATTTCGGCTTCGTGTTCGAGAAATATATTAATCAGTAATTCGCCCCGCGGCCTCTTCCGCCGGCACTAAACGTCCCGTTTCGCGCTTTCGCGAAGCGGGACGTTTTTTCGACGAAAATACGTAATCCTACCGATACCGAAACGTCCCCCTCTTTTCTAAGATAAAGGTACTTCGGGTAGGAGGAACGAAAAGCCATGACGAAAAGATTTCACTTATTCGCTACCGTCCACAAAGGGCTGCGAAATGCGCTGAACACCCTTGTATGGACGGCAGGCAAAATGGACGTCGACGATGAGGAGCGGCGCGGCGCGTTTTTCGCGGAATTCAAAGACGTCGCGGCCATGCTGCACCAGCACGCGAAGGACGAGGATACGCACATCGACCCGCTGATCGAGCGATGCGCGCCGGAGGTGAGCCGGGCGCTGGAGGAGCAGCACCGGCGATCGGAGGAGCAGCTCTCCGCGCTGGAGCGATCCGCCGCCGAGCTGGAGCGTTCGTTCGACGCGGAGGCGTGGCTGTCTTTCGTTGACGAGTTCAACCGTTTCGTCGGCGATTATTATCTTCACTTGTATCACGAGGAAGCGATCGCCATGCCCCGTCTGTGGGCATCGTACGACGACGCGGCGCTGCTGGCAACGAGCATGAAGCTCCGCAGCGGCATCCCGGCACACATCCAAAGCAATTTTCAAAAATATATGATCCCGGCCGCTTCGATCCAGGAGCAGACGATGATGCTCTCCGGCGCCAAATCGTCCGTGCCGGAGCCGGTCTTCCAGGGCATCTGCGCCCTGTACGAATCGCTGCTTCCCGCCGACGAATGGAAGAAGCTGCAGGAGCGCGTCATGGTCGGGCGCTGATCGATGAACAAGCCCCCCCGGACAGCCGGGGGGCATCAAGAAGATGATGCGGCTTTATGCCGATGCAACGCTAGAAGGCGGAATCGTCCCTATTGTTGCGACTCGCTTGCCTGTTTCCGTAGTAACGGATAGTTTCCCGATCGTAACGCCGTCAACGGCAAAGGACATTAACCGTTGACAATAAAATCATTCAGAAACGTATTCCGGAATTTGCCGTCCGGATCGAACGACAACATCATACTGCGGAAGTCTGGCAGCTTCTCGTACAACGCTTGAACTTGGCTGGGAGACATAGTAAACAGCTTTCCCCAATGCGGGCGTGCTCCGAAAGGAGCCAACTGGCGCTCGATAAGCGGCAGGACGTGCCGAACCGCTTCCCAATTAGGCTTCCATGTAAAATGAATGCCCACGGACTCCCGCATGTAGCAAGGGCTCAACCACAGACGGTCCTGTGCGATCGTGCGGACTTCCGACACATACAAATGGGGCGAAATGCTCTCGCTGATCCGGTCAAGCGCGCGCAGGGCGGCATAAGCATCCTCTCGCGCAACGAAATACTCGCTCTGCAGTTCCTCACCCGCGCTTGGCGTGAACGCCATGCGGAAGTGCGGCAGCCGCTCATGCGACGGTCCCGGTATTCCGAGCTGCTCGCTGCAGTTGTCCGCCGGCATATTCGGTAACGGATGGAGACGCACAGACGACGGCTTCGCGCCATAAAAATCAGACTCCGCCGTTGGAAGGGCGTCATTTTCATGTTTTCGCTTTTGCCACACTTGATGAAAACGAGAGTCCTTCCACTGCGTAAACAGGCTGACGCTGTATCCGCTCGAGAAAATTTCGTCGAAATGATCTTCCAGACTGGCCAGAGGTAAATTTTCGTAAACGTGCTGGCTTACCTGAAAGTCCGGGATTATATCTAACGTCAGTTTGGTGACGACCCCGAGCGCTCCGAGCCCGACGGCTGCACCATCTATCCGTCCGGTCCCGTCATCACGCGAAATGACGACGATCTCGCCGTTCGCTTTCACGATTTCTAATGCATGTACAGCCGCAGCGAGATTCGCGTTCCGGTCTCCGGACCCATGCGTCGCCGTTGCGCAGGCACCAACCACCGTGATATGAGGCAGCGAAGCTAGATTGTGCAGTGCATAACCGTTCGCATGCAAATACGCGGCAAGATCGCCGCAACGGATGCCGGCCTCAACAGTCACACGGCTTTGCTTCCGGTCCAATTCGATAACGCGGTTCAATTTTTCGAGCGAAAGCAGCCGATCGTTAGAATCGGCAATCCCATTGAAGGAATGACGCGTACCGAGGACCTTGATGCGACTGCTGTCAACGATGAGTTTTTGTACCTGCTCCATGCTCTCCGGTACATGCAGATCGGTTGTTCCGTAAGTATAATTGCCTGCCCAGTTTCGAATCCGTTCCATAGCTTCACACCCGCCTCAAGCATTTTCCTTGCCTATTTCTGAACTTCCGCCTTCGTCACATTCTCGGGATCCGGTCCTAGGCTCTTCTTGTATTCTATTCCCCTTCATTTTTTCTGTCCAACGAAATGTAGGCGATTATTGGATCAATAATACGAAAAAAAGCCTAACCATCGCTATCGATGGTTAGGCTTTATCAATGTTCCATATTTTTGCAACTAGTTGTTGGTCGCCTATTTCAATACCACGGTTCGATGAATGTCCGTTCCTTCGGTATGTTGTCCTAACAGTCTTCGGAGCATGAACTTCGCCATTTTGAACTTGTCGCCGGAATCCCAGTACTCGGCCGTCTCCGCTTTGACCTTGATGAGGACAAGGTTTGGATCGTCATAGGTGGTATTCAAGAATTGTTCGTAAGCCGGGTTCCAGATGGATTTCACCTTCTCGGGACTGTTCACGAGCTCGGCTTCGCCGCGTATGGCGACGTATGACTTACCGGCATACGTCACGTTGACTTGCCGATGATGCAGCAGCTCATGGAACTTGTCCGTATCTTTTTTTGTCAGAAACCACAGGTCCCCGTCGAACTCGACATCCTGTGTTTTCATGGGACGCGACGTGAGTCCTTCTTCCGAAACTGTCGTGAGCATCGCCGTGTCGATTCCTCGGATTAATTTCCATATAATTTCTAAGGCCTCTTGTTTTTCAGCTGGAGCCGTCATGATTCGAACCACCTTTTCGATCAATGTTTCATCTAAGTATGGCACTCGGTCCGCTTTGCAATACCTTTTCCTTCAAATGCCCCCCTATCCATCGCGCCGGCGTAAACGCCTCTAACGAAAAAAACAACGACAATCCGCGAACCCGGATGCCGTTGTTGCTTGATTGTATATTTGCTTTGTCTACAATAACGCCTTAAGATCCGCTTCGATCATATCGGGAGTCGTCGTCGGCGCATAACGTTTCACTACATTGCCTTCACGGTCGATAAGAAACTTCGTAAAATTCCAGCGAATGTTGGAGCCCTCCAACAGCTCAGGCGCTCTCTCCCGCAAATGTTTATACAATCCCCCCTCTTTATCCAACCCTGTGTCCTCGGGCGCTTCGTTTCGCAAATACTGGAACAAAGGATGCGCGTTGTCGCCGTTCACATCGATTTTCTTAAAAACGGGGAAGCTGACGTTGTAATTCATGGCGCAAAAGCTTTGGATTTCTTCGTCGGATCCCGGCTCCTGTCCTCCGAATTGGTTGCAAGGAAAGGCAAGAACCGAAAATCCGTCTTTCTCATACGTTTCGTGCAAACGTTGAATCCCTTCGTATTGCGGCGTCAGGCCGCATTTGCTTGCGGTGTTGACGATGAGGAGCACTTTCCCTTGGTAATCTTTAAGTTCCTTCTCTCCGCCTTCCGGAAGAGCTGCTTGAAAATTGTAAACAGACATTGCAATAACCTCCTATAATCGTACCGTCCGTTTGCTCAATCAACGTAACGCCAAATCGAACCACGCCGCGCACTCCGCACAGAGTTAAGCCGTGTACGCCGCTTTCGAATAGGTGAAGCTCGTACGGGATCTTATTTCTGGCGAGCGCCGCAGCAGCCACAGGAACGTCGGCGGTGTGGCCGACGACACGTGAAGCGACGTACTTCGTGCGGCGAACCGTTCGTCGGAAGGTTCGGGCGTGCCTTTCGCCATGTTCCACAGCCCCTTCTTCCCTGCGTCCGTTTCCTTCGCCGTTTCTTCCTTCATTAAGGTATAGTCTAGCACTGCATTTCCCAAAATCAAAGCATTCGGTTTGAACTGATCGTTCTCTACACCTAAGGCCTCCGACAAGAACGACTCATGCCAACACTCCGAGGCTTGCGGCCAAGTGCCCGCCGGCGGAGAAACCGATGACCGCGATGCGGTCCGGATCGATTCGCCACCTCACCCGAGAGACCGTCTTGGCGAGGTCGAGGAGCGGCTTGCGTACCTTGTTCGACGATGTCGCCTTCGTTCATGCTTAGAATGAGATCCGGTTTCCGGATCGTCGACAGCCGATGCGATAATGAAGCTGGTTCGCTTTTCCATAAGCCGATCCATTTTAGTCCGCTAACACCTTTGCGAAAACGGTCCATTCTGCGCTAAACCCCCGGACAAAAAAAAATCCCCCGAAGAGGGGGATAGATTTTATAGGTTTGGCAACGTCCTACTCTCCCAGGACCCTGCGGTCCAAGTACCATCGGCGCTGGAAGGCTTAACGTTCGTGTTCGGGATGGGTACGCGTGGTTCCCTTCCGCCATCATCACCAAACCTGTAGTTCAGAGATTGCTCCCTGAAAACTGGATGCGAATCGTAACATTCCAATGTTTTTATTAGGAAAAGCCCTCGACCGATTAGTATTCGTCAGCTCCACGCATTGCTGCGCTTCCACCTCGAACCTATCAACCACGTCGTCTACATGGGGTCTTCAAGCAGGGAAATCTCATCTTGAGGGGGGCTTCACGCTTAGATGCTTTCAGCGCTTATCCCTTCCGTACTTGGCTACCCAGCGATGCTCCTGGCGGAACAACTGGTACAC